>NZ_JBSGIW010000013.1:0-115162 GCF_053605265.1 Streptomyces sp. NPDC003943
TCCAGGACCCCTTCGACCACTGCGGGATTGGACATGAGGCGACGGTAGCGAAGGGGTCGGACAGCGGGGGCGGGGGGTTGGGGGGCGGGGGGAGGGAGGGGGCCCTGGCGCTTCAGTCAGGCGCCGCGGATGCCGCCGAGGGCCATGGAGACCGCCGCGTCCGCGATCGTGGTGGGGTCTTCGGCGGCGCCCAGTTCGAGGCGGCGGACGGCGGCGTCGACGATGCCCTGGAGGAGCATGGCTTCCAGGCGGGGCTGGGGGCGGGCCAGGGCGGTGAGGGCGTCGACGATCATGGTGACGAGGGTGCCGTGGGCGGCGCGGATCTTCTCGCGGGCGCCGTCGTCGAGTTCGCTGGCGGAGATGGCGACGACGGCGCGGTGGCGGCGGTCGCCGACGAGTTCCAGCTGGGTGCGGACGTATGCCTCGACCTTGCCCGCGGCGGTGTCGGCGGCGGCCATGGCGGCTTCGACCTCGGCGGCCCAGACGGGGAAGTCGACGGCGCAGAGTTCTTCGACCACGGCGGCACGGGAGCGGAAGTACTCGTAGACCGAGGAGCGGGCGAGGCCCGTGCGCTCGGCGAGGGCGGGGAAGGTCAGCGCTTCCGTGCCGCCTTCGGACAGCAGGGAACGCGCGGCGTCCAGCAGGGCGCCGCGCTGCATGGTCCGGTGCTCGGCCACCGAGGCCGCTCGAATCCTTGGCACGGCTCCACTGTACGGCGGAGGGGCCGGTGCGGTCAGTGGGTCAGCGGCCCACGTCGGCGAGCTTGGCGCGCAGCTGGAGGACGGATTTGGTGTGGATCTGGCTGACGCGGCTCTCGGTGACGCCGAGGACGTGGCCGATCTCGGCGAGGGTGAGGCCCTCGTAGTAGTAGAGCGTGACGACGGTCTTCTCGCGTTCGGGGAGGGTGTTGATGGCCCGGGCGAGGAGCCGGCGCAGTTCGCGGTCCTCGGCGACCTCGACGGGGTTGTCGGCGGCGGTGTCCTCCAGGGTGTCCATGAGGGAGAGCCGGTCGCCGCCCTCGCCTCCGACGTGCAGCAGTTCTTCGAGGGCGACGACGTTGGCGAGGGACAACTGACTGAAGACGGAGTGGAGTTCTTCGAGGGTGACGCCCATCTCCGCGGCCACCTCGGTCTCGGAGGGGGTGCGGCGGAGTTGCGCTTCGAGGGTGGCGTAGGCGCGTTCGACGTTGCGGGCCTTCTGGCGGACGGAGCGGGGGATCCAGTCCAGGGCGCGGAGTTCGTCGATCATCGCGCCGCGGATGCGGGTGATCGCGTAGGTCTCGAACTTGATGGACCGCTCGACGTCGAACTTCTCGATGGCGTCGATGAGTCCGAAGACTCCGGAGGAGACGAAGTCGGCCTGCTCGACGTTGGAGGGCAGGCCGACGCTGACTCGTCCGGCGACGTATTTGACCAGCGGTGAGTAGTGCAGGATCAGCTGTTCCCGCAGTCGCTCGTCGCCGGTGTCCTTGTACGAGCGCCACAGCTCGTCGAGCGTGGTCGGTGCGGGTGGTCGCACGGCGCCCCGGGCTGCTGGGGGCACCACAGCGCGGTCAGACCCGGAGGTGTGCTGGGGCATACGTCGCCTTGAGCCGTTCTGCCGTCGGGTGCGGAGGGGTCGGTCCGGTTGTCGGGCGGGGGATCCTCGTGAGCGTAGCGTGAGTGGGCTGTCGCGGTGCGCGAACGCCTGTGGATCGCGCCGGTCCGGGTGGCCGCCCTCGCCCACATCTTCGAACGGGGGCCGTGGCGCGGGTCGGCCCCCCGGATGTGGCCGAGAGCACTCGGTTCCTCATCTGGTTCACCTTTTCACCCGAATGCTCCGGGTCAAGCACCGCCATGCCGGGCGTTCGAGGGTTTGGTGCGTCCGTTCGTCAACTGCCAGTCGTCCTGTCGGCGTTCGACGAACCCGAGGGAGTGGAGTTCGTACAGCTTGGCGAGGGTGTGGTCGGGGTGGGTGCCGGCGCGGGCGGCGATGTCGGCCAGCGGCGCGGAGCCGTGTCCGGGGAGGGCTTCGAGGACGCCGGCGGTGTCGGGGGCGAGGAGGTCGCGGGGCAGTACGGGGCCGCGGCGCGGTGGGGCGAGTTGGCCGATGTCGCCGACGAGTTCGATGATCTCGGCGGCGTCGGTGACGAGGGTGGCCTCGGCGCGCAGGAGTTCGTGGACGCCGGCGGAGAGTCCGCTGGTGACGGGGCCGGGGACGCCCATGGTGTGGCGGCCGAGGCGGGTGGCGGCGCGGGCGGTGACGAGGGAGCCGCTGCGGTGTTCGGCTTCGACGACGACGGTGCCGCGGGTGAGTGCGGCGATGACGCGGTTGCGGAGGACGAAGCGGCTGCGGGTGGGATGGCCGCCGGGTGGGAGTTCGCCGAGGACGAGGCCCTGTTCGGCGATGCGTGTGATGAGGCGGGCGTGGCCGCGGGGGTAGGGGACGTCGACTCCGCAGGCGAGGACGGCGACGGTGGCGCCGCCGTTGCCGAGGGCGCCTCGGTGGGCGGCGCCGTCGATGCCGTAGGCGGCTCCGGAGACGACGACCCAGCCTTGTTCGGCGAGGCCGGCGGCCAGGGCGGCGGCGGTGTGGGCGCCGTAGGGGGTGCAGGCGCGGGCGCCGACGACGGCGACGGAGCGCAGGGCCCAGGCGCGGAGGTCGGCGGGGCCGCGGGCCCAGAGGCCGATCGGGCGGGCGTCGCCGAGGTCGTCGAGTTGCCGGGGCCATTCGGTGTCTCCGGGGACGATGAAGCGGCCGCCGATTCGGGCGAGGTGGTCGAGGTCGCGTCGGGGTGCGGCGGTGGCGGCGCGGCGTCGCCAGCTCGCGAGGCGTTGTTCGCCGATGCCGGGGAACGCCTGGGCGTCGTGGGGTCCCGGTCCGGGAGCGGGGGCGTCGGGTTCCCACAGGCCGGGTTGGGCCGCCGCGCCGCCGTGGTGCAGGAGGCGGAGGAATCCGACGGCGCCGTGTCGTCGGAGGGCGTGGCCGGCGTGTTCGTCGCCGGGTTCGACGATGTGGCTGAGGGCGGCGCGGGCGAGGCGTTCGTCGTCGTGCCCGGGTTCGTGGCGGGTCATGTCCATTCTCCGGCGGCGACGGGGACGCCTCGGGCGATGCCGGTGCGCAGTTCGAGGGCGAGGGCGAGGTCGTCGGCTTGGGGGCGGTCGTGTCCGGCGAGGTCGGCGATGGTCCAGCCGACGCGGAGGACGCGGTCGAGGCCGCGGGCGGTGAGCAGGCCGCGTTCGATGTCGCGTTCGGCGGCGGCGAGGGCGCCGGGTGCGGCGTGGTAGCGGGTGCGGAGTTCGTGGCCGGGGATCTCGCTGTTGACGGTCCAGGGGGTGTCGGCGAGGCGGGCGGCGGCGCGGGCTCTGGCCTCGCGGACGCGGTCGGCGACGGTGCTGCTGGTTTCGCCGCGGCCGCCTTGGCCGAGGAGGTCGGAGCGGGTGACGGGTTCTACTTCGATGCGGAGGTCGACGCGGTCGAGGAGGGGTCCGGAGAGCCGGGCCTGGTAGCGGCGGATGACGGCGGCGGGGCATTCGCAGCCGGTGCCGAGGAGGGTGTGGCGGCCGCAGGGGCAGGGGTTGGCGGCGAGGGTGAGGAGGAAGCGGGCGGGAAGCCGGACGACGCCGGCGGCGCGGGCGATGACGACGTGTCCGGATTCGAGGGGTTGGCGCAGTGCGTCGAGGGATTTGGTAGAGAATTCGGGCGCTTCGTCCAGGAAGAGGACACCTCGGTGGGCGAGGGAGACGGCGCCGGGGCGGGGCAGTCCGTTGCCGCCGCCGACGAGGGACTGCATGGTCGCGGAGTGGTGGGGTGCGCAGTAGGGCGGGTGGTGCACGAGGGGTTCGCCTGGCGGGAGGATGCCGGCGACGGAGTGGACGGCGGTGACTTCGAGGGATTCCTGGCGGGTGAGGGGCGGGAGGATGCCGGGGAGCCGTTCGGCGAGCATGGTCTTTCCGGCGCCGGGCGGGCCGGTGAGCAGGAGGTGGTGGCTGCCGGCGGCGGCGATTTCGAGGGCGCGGCGGGCGGTGTGCTGTCCGGCGACGTCGGCGAGGTCGGGGCGGCCGTCGGTGGGTTCTCCGGCGGGTGCGGCGGCCAGGCCGGTGCCGACTCCGGCGCCGGGGACGAGGAGTCCGGCGAGCATGGGGTCGGGGCGGCCGTCTTCGTGGGGTGCTTCTTCGGGGACGGGTTCGTCGGCGAGGACGGCGATGAGCTGGCGGAGGGTGCGGACGCCGAGGACGGAGATGCCGGGGACGAGGGCTGCTTCGCCTGCGGTCTGTTCGGGGACGACGACCTGCTTGTATCCGGCGTCGGCGGCGGCGAGGACGGCGGGCAGGACGCCGCGGACGGGCCGGACGCGGCCGTCGAGGCCGAGTTCGCCGATGAGGACGAGGTCGGCGATGGTGCGGGGGTCGATGCGTTCGGCAGCGCCGAGGACGGCGGCGGCGACGGCGAGGTCGAATCCGGATCCGCCTTTGGGGACGGAGGCGGGGCTGAGGCCGACGGTGAGTTTCTTCTGGGGCCATTCGGCGCCGGAGTTGACGATGGCGGCGCGGACCCGGTCGCGGCTTTCGACGAGGCTCTTGTCGGGGAGGCCGACGAGGGTGAAGGCGGCGACGCCGGCTTCGAGGTCGGCCTGGACTTCGACGACGACGCCTTCGACGCCGACGAGGGCGACGGAGCAGGTGCGGGCGAATCCCATCACGCCACCCCCTGGGCGTGGGTGACGACGGGGGCGCCGCGGCGGGGCAGGACGATGCCGACGAGGTCGATGCGGACGCCTCCGGCGCCGGGCGGCAGCCCGGCCGGCCCGCCCCATGGTCCGCCGGGTGGGCTGTCCGGTGTGCTGCCGGGTACGCGTCCGGGCGCGGCGTCCGGTGGTCCGCCGGCCGGGCCGCCTTGGCGGTCGAGCCAGCAGGCGGCGAGGCGGCGCAGCCGCTCGGCCTTGCGTGGGGTGACGGCGGCCATGGGGTGCTCGAAGGCGCCCTCGCGGCGGGTCTTGACCTCGCAGATGACGAGGGTGTCGCCGTCGCGGGCGACGATGTCGATCTCTCCGGTGCGGCCGCAGCGCCAGTTCCTGGCGAGGACGTGCAGGCCGGTCGCGGTGAGGGTGCGGACGGCGAGCTCTTCCCCGTACCGCCCGAGTGCTCGTGTGGCGTTCATTCGGTACCACCTCCGGCACCGACTGTGACGCACCGTGACACCGCGTGTGCGGGCCTGTGGACAGACGGGCGGTTGTGGAGAACCGGGCCACCCTCACGGGTGGTTTCGCCGGGTGTGTCAGCTGCCGGGCAGCTCGAGGTCGCTCTTGTTGAGCTCCTCGATGTTCACGTCCTTGAAGGTGAGGACGCGGACCTGCTTGACGAAGCGGGCCGGCCGGTACATGTCCCAGACCCAGGCGTCGGCCATGGAGACCTCGAAGAACACCTCGCCCTGGACGGAGTGCACCTGCATCTCGTAGTCGTTGGTGAGGTAGAAGCGCCGCTCGGTCTCGATGACGTATTTGAACAGCCCGACGACGTCGCGGTACTCCCGGTAGAGCTTCAGCTCCATCTCGGTCTCGTACTTCTCGAGGTCCTCGGCGCTCATGGCATGTTCCCCTATCAGCCGTGCGTCCCCCCATTGTGCGCCAGTCGCCCTGGCCCCTAAACGATTTCGGGGGCGAGAACGAGAGGCGTGCTCGGGGGTCCTTCGTCGAGCAGCCGGTGCAGCAGCTCGGCGAGTCTGTTGGGGTACACCGTCTCACGGGCCGCCGACAGTTCGGCGGAGGTCCACCATCTGAGGCCGGCGACGCTGCGGGCCTCGAGTTCGGTGAGGGCCGCGGGGGCGGTGGCGGTCTGGGTGGTGCGGGCCAGGTAGTACCACTCGTCCTGGTCCCAGCGGCGCCCGTCGAAGGGGAAGGAGCAGTAGCGCTGCCAGACCACGGGTCCGAGTTCGACGTGGGTGATCCCGGTCTCCTCGACGAGTTCGCGCAGCGCGGCCTGTTCCCGGGTCTCGTCGCCCTCCAGGCCGCCGCCGGGCGTGAACCACCAGGTCTGGTCCGGGTCGTCGGGCTCGTAGCCGTGGATGAGCAGGATGCGGTCGGCGGGGTCGAGCAGGATCACCCGCGCCACCTTCCGGGCCTCCGGGGCCTCCGCGGCCTCCGGGGCCTCCGCGGCCTCCGGGGCCTCCGCGGCCTCCGCGGCCTCCGCGGCCTCCGGGCCAGCAGAAGCCTCCGCGTCCTGCCTCGCAGCCTCCGCGCCCTGTGTCACGCGCTCACCCGCTCCCTCGCCGTCGGTGCCGCCGCCGCGGCCTTCGGGCGCAGCAGCCGGGCCAGCGGCCCGTAGGCGGCGCCGGCCAGGATCAGTACACACCCTGCGGCGATCGCGTAGAAGAGGGGCATGACGGGGCCGGGCCGGGAGATGCCGCCGGGAAGGGCGGCGAAGCCGGTCGGCTGGGTGAGCAGGCCCTTGGCGGGCCAGACGACGGCGTCGACGCGGCCGATGACGGAGGAGCGCGGCACGGAGCCGTGGGCGGCTTCCTGGAGGTGGGCGCGGGAGTCCAGGGAGGTGTGCCGGTCGTCGCCGAGGAGGAAGAGGTTCCCGTCGGGCACGGTGGCGGAGAACCGCTCGCCGGGGACGGGCTTCCCGGCCGGCAGATACGGTTCCTCGACCGTCTTGCCGTTGATGGTGAGGCGGCCGTCGGTGCCACCGGCGACGGTGTCGCCGCCGACGGCCACGACCCGCTTGACCATGGTCACGTTGCCCCAGGCCGGGTCCTGGAAGACGACGACGTCGCCGCGCTTCACGTCGGCGCCGTCGACGCGCTGGGCGAGGACCTTGGAGCCGACGTCGAGGGTCGGGGTCATCGAGTCGGTCGGGACGGAGAACGGCTGGTAGAGCACCGCGCCGACGACGAAGCCGCCGAGGAAGAGCACACAGCCGACGGCCACGACCAGCCCCGACAGGACACTGCCGAGACGGCCGCGGCCGTCCTTCGTACGGGTGCTCGACGCGCTCGACGCGCTCGCGCTCGATGTGACGCTCATGGGCATGGCACCTCGGAAGTTCCGCCGGACCGTCCGTGCGACGGTCCGGGACGGCACCCTACCCGCGGGTCGCTACTCGGCGGTATGGCGTGCGGCGCGCTTCTTGCGGCGCCACAGCACGAGCGGGAGCGCTCCGGCGACGCCCATGGCGCCGGGTGCCACGGCCAGCGCCTGGTTGAGGCCGGGCTGGTCGAAGGTGTCCGGCACGGGCAGGGTGGACCAGCGGGTCACCGGCCAGGCGATGACGACGGCCCGGCCGACGACCTCGTCGTTGGAGACGGTGCCGCCGCCCGCGAGCTCCATGTGGAAGCGGGAGTCGAGCGAGTTCTGCCGGTTGTCGCCCATGACCCAGATCCGGCCCTTGGGGACCTTGACCGGGCCGAAGGCCGGGTCGCAGGGCACCGAGCCGGGCTTGAGGTAGGTCTCGTCGAGTTCCTTGCCGTTGACGACGACCTTGCCGCCCTCCTTGCACGAGACGGTGTCGCCGCCGATCGCGATGACCCGCTTGATCAGGTCCTTCTCCTCGGCGGACGGCATCAGGCCGATGAAGCTGAGGACCTTCTGCAGCACGTTCGGCTGCGGGGTCGGCTCGCCCTCGAGCCAGCCGCCCGGGTCGTGGAAGACGACGACCTCTCCGCGCTCGGGCTCGGAGCCGAACCACGGGGTGAGCTTGTCGACGAGGACCCGGTCGCCGCGCTGCAGGGTGTTCATCATCGAGTCCGAGGGGATCGAGAACGCCTGCACCAGGAAGGTCTTGATCAGCAGGGCGAGGACGAGCGCGATGCCGATGAGGAGCGGCAGCTCCTTCCAGAAGGAGCGCTGCTGCCGCGGGCGACGGCCGTCGCGGCCGCTCTCCTCGCCCGTCTCGCTGTCGTCGTCCCCGGCGCGCGCGTCGCGCGGAGCGTCGTCCCCGGTGTCCGCGTCGCGGGGCGCGTCGGGCTCCGGCCGGTCCGTGGAGTCACCGGTCATGGCCGCCGCCGGCGGGTGGGGCCGCTGGGGCCTCTCCTCGGGCTCGCCGTGTCCGGAACGTGCGCCGACGGCCACATCCCCCACATCCACTCCTCAGTCCGTGCGCTCGCCCGTCCCGGAACAGGGACAGGCCCACCACTCCCATAACGAGCAGAAGTTCCGCCGGGGTCGGGAGCGGGGGCATTCCGTTCAGATTCCGCTGGGACACACTATGCGACGGACCTGTGGCCGCCGACTGCGCCACGGCCTGCGGCACGGACGCGAACACCGAGCGTTCCTCCAGGCGCCGCCAGTGGCCGAACGGCCAGGCGATGACGACGGCGCGGCCCACGATCTGCTCCTCCGAGACGGTGCCGTGGTCCGGCTCGTCGAGGTGGTAGCGCGAGTCGGCGGAGTCCGACCGGTGGTCGCCCATGACGAAGATCCGCCCCTGGGGGACCTTCACCTCGAACGGGATCTTCGAGGGCGGGTTCCCCGGGTGCAGGTACGGCTCGTCCAGCGGTACGCCGTTGACGGTGATCCGGCCGTCCTCGCCGCAGCACTTCACCGTGTCCCCGCCGACCGCGATGACCCGCTTGATCAGGTCCCGTTCGTCGGCCGAGGGCATCAGGCCGATGAAGGTCAGGGCCTGCTTGAGCTGCTTGACGCCCACCGGGTCGTCGGCGGGCGGCGCGGTCTCCTGCTGGAGCCAGTTGCCGGGGTCCTGGAACACGACCACGTCGCCGCGCTCCGGCTTCGCGCCGAACCACGGCGTCAGCTTGTCGACCAGGACCCGGTCGTCGATCCGGATCGTCTGCTCCATGGAGCCGGACGGGATGACGAACGCCTGGACCAGGAAGGTCTTCAGGACGAGGGCGATGAGGACGGCGACGCCGACGAGGACCGGGATCTCGCGGACCGCGGAGCGCTGCCGGCGCCGCTTGACCTTGCGGGCGAGTTTGCGCCGCTCGGCCCGCCCCGGCAGCGGGGCGCGGGGCTCGTCGTCCGGCCCCGTGCCCGTACCGGTACCCGAACCGCCCCGGCCGGCGGGGGCCTTGCCGCGCCTACCCATGGCCGTGCCCGCTCCCCGGACCCGCGGGCCCGGCGCCGTGGCCGCTCGCCGTCCACTCCGGTACGGCGTCGAAGGCGTCCGTGTCGGCCACCGTGGTCCAGCGGCCGAACGGCCAGCCGATCCAGTCGGCGCGGCCGATGACCTTGTCGACGGGGACCATTCCGCCGCCCGGCTGGCCCAGGTGGTCGCGGGAGTCGGAGGACTGGCTGCGGTGGTCGCCCATCACCCACAGGGTGCCGTCGGGGACCACGATGTCGAAGGGCACGCGGGACGGCTGGTCGCCGAGCATCACGTACGTCTCCTTCACCGGCACGCCGTTGACGCTGATCCGGCCGTCCTTGTCGCAGCAGACGACCCGGTCGCCGCCGGTGCCGACGACCCGCTTCACGAAGTCGGTCTCGTCGGGCTCGGCGAGGCCGAGGGCCGCGGCGGCGGCGTGCAGGGCGCCGGTGACCGGGTTGCCCGCGGGCCGTTCCCCGACGAAGGAGCCGGTGCCGTCGAAGACGATCACGTCGCCGCGGCGCGGCTCGCTGCCGAAACGGTACGCCAGCTTGTTGACCAGGATGCGGTCGCCGACCTGGAGGGTGGGCTCCATCGAGCTGCTCGGCACCAGGAAGGGCTGCAGCACGAAGTGGCTGAAGAGCAGCAGGAACACCATGCAGGCGACCCCGATCAGGCCGGTGCGCCGCCAGGTGAGCGTGCGCTCCGGCGCCGCGTCCTCGTCGGCGTCGGCGTCGCCGGCCCCGACGCCCTCGGCCCCGGGTTCACCGGGCTCCGCGCCCGCGCTCTCCCCGTCCGCGTTCCCCCCGGAAACGCGCGCGGAGCGCGACCGCTCCTCCTCGCCGGAGGAGCGATCGCGCTCCGTGTGCTGTGCTTCGGTGTCCATCGGGGGCAGAGCTTATCCCGCCACCCTGTGGGACCGAGCTCAGTTGTCGCGCTTCTCCTTGATCTTGGCAGCCTTGCCGCGCAGCTCACGCAGGTAGTAGAGCTTGGCGCGACGGACGTCACCGCGGGAGACGAGCTCGATCTTCTCGAAGATCGGGCTGTGCACCGGGAAGGTGCGCTCGACGCCGACCGAGAACGAGACCTTGCGGACCGTGAAGGTCTCGGAGACGCCCGAGCCCTGACGGCGGATGACGACACCCTTGAACTGCTGGATACGGGAGCGGTTGCCCTCGATGACGCGAACGTGGACGTTCACGGTGTCGCCGGGGCGGAAGGCCGGGACGTCGGAGCGCAGCGAACCGGCGTTGACCTGGTCGAGCAGGGAGGCCATGGAGGTCTCTTTCCTCGCTGATGCCACAGGTCATCAGCGGTACGTACGAATAGATGGAGATCGTCGTGCGTCTGAGGCAGGCGTCCATCCCCCTGTGGCAGGGGCGCGCGCCGGACGTACGACAGCGGCCTATTCTTCCACGGCCTCGGGTCCGCGCCAAAATCGGCCGCCGGGCTCGGGGGCCCAGCCGAGCATCGAGAGGATCTCCCGGTCCTTCTTGTCGAAGGCCGCCGGGTCGGTGCGCTCGATCAGGTCGGGCCGGTTGGCGACGGTACGCCGCAGGGCCTCGTCCCGGCGCCAGCGCGCGATCTTGCCGTGGTGCCCGCTGAGCAGCACGTCCGGGATGTCGCGGCCGCGCCACACCGGGGGCTTGGTGTAGACGGGGCCCTCCAGGAGGTTGGCCATGGCGCCGGGGGCGAAGGAGTCGTCCTGGTGGGACTCGGCGTTGCCGAGGACGCCGGGCAGCAGCCGGGCGACGGCCTCGGTGATGACGAGGACGGCGGCCTCGCCGCCGGCGAGCACGTAGTCGCCGATGGACACCTCGTACACGGGCATCCGGGTGGCGTACTCGTCCATCACGCGCCGGTCGATGCCCTCGTAGCGGGCGGGCGTGAAGATCAGCCAGGGCCGCTCGGAGAGTTCGACGGCGAGCTCCTGGGTGAAGGGGCGGCCGCTGGGCGTGGGGACGACGAGGACCGGGCCGTGGGCGCCGGCCTCGAAGCCGTCGGCGAGGGTCTGGTCGAGGGCGTCGCCCCAGGGGTCGGTCTTCATGACCATGCCGGGGCCGCCGCCGTACGGGGTGTCGTCGACGGTGTTGTGCCGGTCGTAGGTCCAGTCGCGCAGGTGGTGCACGTGGACGTCGAGCTGTCCGCGGGCGCGGGCCTTGCCGACGAGCGAGACGTTCAGCGGTTCGAGGTACTCGGGGAAGATCGTGACGACGTCGAGGCGCATCAGACGGCGTCCTTGCCTGCGTCCCCGGAAGCCTCGCCCTCGGAAGCCCCGTCCTCCGAAGCCTCGCCTTCGGAAGCCCCGTCCTCGGGGACCTCGGTCTCCTCCGCCTCGGCGTCCCGCGCGGAGGCGACGACGGCCTGGCTGTCGTCGATCAGACCCGGCGGCGGGGCGATGACCGCGCGCTGGTTCTCCAGGTCGATCTCGGTGACGATCTCCGAGACGAAGGGGATCATGACCTCGGAGCCGTCGGGCCGCTCCACGATGAACAGGTCCTGGGACGGCAGGTGGGAGATCTCGGAGATCACGCCGATCTCGGTGCCGTCGGCGAGGACCACGTCGAGGTCGACCAGCTGGTGGTCGTAGTACTCGTCCTCCTCCTCGGGCAGCTCGTCGGGGTCGACGTCGGCGATGAGGAGGGTGTTGCGCAGGGCCTCGGCGCCGTTGCGGTCGCGGACGCCCTCGAAACGCAGCAGCAGCCGGCCGCTGTGCACCCGGCCGGTCTCGATGGTGAGGGGCCCGGCGGAGGCCGGGTCCGTGTGCAGGACGGCGCCGGGTCCGAGCCGCAGCTCGGGCTCGTCGGTCCGCACCTCGACGGTGACCTCGCCCTTGATCCCGTGGGCACGGCCGATCCGCGCGACTACCAACTGCACTGGTGAACTCTCCTGTCGTACGGCAACGGGCCGGGGCGGGCGCTCAGCCCTCCCCGGCCCGTGCCGGTGTCAAACTTTCAGCGGACCTGGTCCACGTCGACGAGGTCGACGCGGATGCCGCGGCCGCCGATGGCACCCACGACGGTCCGCAGCGCACGCGCGGTGCGGCCGTTACGGCCGATCACCTTGCCGAGGTCGTCGGGGTGCACCCGGACCTCGAGAACGCGGCCGCGACGCAGGTTGCGCGAGGCGACCTGCACGTCGTCGGGGTTTTCGACGATGCCCTTCACGAGGTGCTCGAGAGCCTCCTCGAGCATGATCAGGCCTCGGTCGACTCGGTGGACTCGGCCTCAGCCTCGTCCGCCTTGGCCTTCTTGGCCTTCGGGGTGATGGCCTCACCCTTGGCGTCGTCACCCTCGAGCGCCTTGGCGAACTCGTCGAAGGTGGCGCGCTTGGCTTCCTTGGTCGCCGGGGCGAGCAGCGGCTTCTCCGGGGCCGGGAGGCCCTTGTGCTTCTGCCAGTCACCGGTGAGCTTCAGGATGGCGAGAACCGGCTCGGTCGGCTGGGCGCCGACGGACAGCCAGTACTGCGCACGCTCGGAGTCGACCTCGATACGCGACGGGTTGTACGTCGGGTGGTAGATGCCGATCTCTTCGATCGCGCGACCGTCACGGCGGGTGCGGGCGTCGGCGACGACGATGCGGTAGTGCGGCTGGCGGATCTTGCCGAGACGCTTGAGCTTGATCTTGACTGCCACTGGAGTGGTGTCTCCTGAACTTGACGTGGTTGGGCACTTGAGATGCCACGTGGGGTTGCGGTACTCGGGTGCCCGATGGACGCGTCAGCCGGAGGAGAGAGGGGTCCTGTGCGACTGTCGAGTACAGCTAGCCATTGTGCCACACGCCGCGGGGTCAGCTTGCGGCGCCCACCGTCTCCGGGATCCGGAAGGGCTTGCCGCAGCCGCCGCAGACGATCGGCGCCTGGGCGAGCACGGACGGGACCACCCGCACGTTGCGCCCGCAGTCGCAGACGGCCTTGACCCGCACGCCGCCTCCGGAGGAGCCGTGCCGGGCGGCCGGTCCGCGGAAGGAGCGCTTGGTGTCGGCGGCGGTCGCGACCGTGTGGGCCTTGAGGGCGCGCTGCAGCCGCTCGATGGTGGGCCGGTAGCGGCGCCTGGCCTCCGCGTTCAGGGTGACCAGGGAGAAGCCGCTGCTGGCGTGCGGTTCCTCGGGATGGTCCAGGCCCAGCTCCTCGGCGATCGCCAGGAATCTGCGGTTGTGGTAGCGGCCGGCGCGGGAGGTGTCACGGACGCCTCGGGCGGCGGCGATGCCATGGACTGCCTCGTGGAGCAGTCGCTCGAAGGAGAGCTCGGCGCCGCAGGCGGACGAGGACTCTCCGATCAGGGACTCGGGCGCGGCAAGGTCCGGCAGCTCGGGGTGGTGCCGCTGAATGTCGGCCCACGCCTGCGCCAGTTCTGCGGCGAGGACAGGTGGTGTCGTGCTCACGTCGGGTACAACGACGCGGATCCCCTCCGGGTTCCATTCCGGGGCAACTCAAATATTTTGCACGTACCCGTCAGTCGGTGCGGAGGTATGGGGAGCCGGTACGTCTCGTACGTACGGCGCATACGCCCCGGCGCGCGGGATGGTCACGCACGTGGGTGACGGTGCGGAGGGACGGGCGTGGGAGGGACAGTACCGGTTCGTGAGCCCGCCGCGGGCCGTGGCCCCCTTCTCCGTACGGCCTTCGCGCGGAGGTTGGCCGGGGGCCGTACGAAGGTTGGCCGGGGTCCGTCGGCCGCGAGCACTGGACGGGGGCCGCGATGCGCAGTTCCCTGACTACGGGGGGCTGTCCAGGGGGTTGTCGTCAGGCACGGATTGGGGCGCTTTCCATGACACCTACGCTCGTCCCGCACCACCCCGCGCGCGACTGGGCCGAGATCCAGGAACGCATGCTCGTCCCGCTGTACGAGGCGGTGTACGACCGGCTCGGCGTGGGCGCCGGGTCGCGGGTGCTCGGCCTCGGCTGCGGCTCAGGCCTCGCCCTGCTCATGGCGGCGGCGCGGGGGGCGCGGGTGGTCGGCGTCGACCGGGACCGCGCGCGCCTGGCGCTGGCCGGGGAGCGGCTGCCCGACACGCCGCTGGGCGCGGACCCGGCGGGCACGGCGGGGGTGCGGGAGGGCGGTCCGTACGACGTCATCACCGCGTTCCACGGGGCGGCGGGACTGGCCGACGTCACCCGTCTGGCCGAACCCGGCGCTGCTGTCGTGGTGGCCGGCTGGGGGCCGCCCGAGCGCTGCGCGACGGCGTCGGTGCGGCGGGTCGCGGCGCGGCTCGCGGGCTGGCACGCGGCGGAGCGCGACGGACTGCGTGACCGCCTGGCGGAGGCCGTCGCCGGGGCGGGGCTGCGGCCGTCCGGTTCGGGCCGGGTGGCGTGCCCGTTCGGCTACGCGGACCGGGACAGCGCGGTGCGCGGGCTGCTCTCGACGGGCGAGTTCGACGCGGCGGTCCGGGCGACCGACCCGGACCAGGTGGAGAAGGAGCTCCTGGAGGCCCTGGAGCCGTACGCGCGCCCGGACGGCACGGTGTGGATGCCGAACGTGTTCCGGTACGTGGTGGCGCGGGTGCCGCTGGAGCCGTGAACCGGGTTCGGAACGGCCGCGAGTACGTCAGCTCTCCGCGGGTCTCCGTAGCCTCCGCGGTTCTCCGTCAGCTCTCCTTGTCGAGCCGCGGGATGCCCGCCACCCGGTAGGCCTCCACCTCCTCCAGGGTCTCGTTCTCCAGGAGGGCGCCGGCGAGGGCGTCGAGCTTGTCGCGGTGCTCGCGCAGCTGCCGCAGCGCGCTCTCGTAGCACTCGTCGACGATCCGGCGCATCTCCTCGTCGACGCGGTCGAGGGTGGCGGGCGCGGCGGAGAGTCCGTACGCCTGCTGGGCGTCGCCGGGGATGGCGGTGAGGCGGCCGACGCGTTCGCTCATGCCCCAGCGGCCGGCCATGCCGCGGGCGATGTTGGTGACCTGTTCCAGGTCGCTCTCGGCGCCGGTGGTGATGACGCCGAAGACGACCTGCTCGGCCGCCATGCCGCCGAGGGCGCCGATGATCCGGCCGCGCAGATACTCCTCCGTAAAAGCATATTTATCGGACTCGGGTGTGGACAACGTGACGCCGAGGGCGCGGCCGCGCGGCACGATGGTGATCTTGCGGACGGGGTCGGCGCCGGGCTGGAGCATGCCGAGCAGGGCGTGGCCGCTCTCGTGGTAGGCGGTGCGGCGGCGTTCCTCGGCGGGCATGACGAGGGGGCGTTCGGCGCCGAGCTGGACCTTCTCCAGGGCGTCGGAGAGGTCGGACTGGGTGACGGCCTCCTGCTGGCGTTTGACGGCGAGGAGGGCGGCCTCGTTGGCGAGGTTGGCGAGTTCGGCGCCGGTCATGCCGGGGGTGGTCTTGGCGACGTGCTGGAGGTCGACGTCGCGGGCGAGCGGGATCTCCCGGGTGTGGATCCTGAGGATGGCCTCGCGGCCGCCGCGGTCGGGCGGGTTGACGTGGACGATCCGGTCGAAACGGCCGGGCCGGGTGAGGGCGGGGTCGAGGACGTCGGCGCGGTTGGTGGCGGCGAGCACGATGACGCCCTCGGAGCCGGTGAAGCCGTCCATCTCGGTGAGGATCTGGTTGAGGGTCTGTTCGCGTTCGTCGTGGCCGCCCATGCCGGCGCCGCCGCCGCGGGCCCGGCCGATGGTGTCGATCTCGTCGATGAAGATGATCGCGGGGGCGACCTTGCGGGCCTCGGCGAACAGTTCGCGGACCCGGGAGGCGCCGACGCCGACGATCATCTCGATGAACTCGGAGGCGGAGGCGGAGAAGAAGGGCACGCCCGCCTCCCCCGCCACCGCGCGGGCGAGCAGCGTCTTGCCGGTGCCGGGCGGGCCGGCGAGCAGCACGCCGCGGGGCATCTTGGCGCCCATCGCGCGGTAGGCGCCGGGGTTCTTCAGGAAGTCGACGACGTCGTTGAGCTCGCCCTCGACCTCGTCGATGCCGGCGACGTCGGCGAAGGTGGTGCGCCTGCCGCCCTCCGCCAGTTCGACGGGCTTGGGCGGGGCCTTGCGGCCGAGCATGCCGCCGGCACCGCCCATGCCGGCGCTCATCCGGCGGGCGATGAACACCCACAGGAGGACGAGCAGCAGCATCGGGGCGAGGGAGATCAGCAGGTTGGCGAGGAAGCTGCGTTCCTGGACGACGGGTTCGGCGGTGACGACGACGTTGTTCTTGGTGAGCTGGGTCCACAGCTGGTCGTCGGCGAAGGCCGGCCGCTGGGTCTTGAACTTGGTGTAGTCGCCGTCGCCGTTCGGGACGGGCTGTTTGTTCTTGAGCTGGCCCTGGATGGCATCGCCCTTGGAGTAGATCTTGGTGACGTTGCCGGCGGCGACCTGCTTGTCGAACTCGGTGTACGCGATGGTCGCCTCGTCGCCCTTGTTGAAGAAGGACAGGAAGAGGTTGGCGATCAGGTAGACGACGAGCGCCATGAGGATGAGCCCGCCCCAGCCCCCGGGCATCTTCTTCCTGGGCTGCGGGGGCGGCGGGGCCCCTTCCGAGCGCCAGGGCTGGTCGGTCCGCTCGCGCGGGGGCACGGAGTTGGCCACGGGCTCTCCTCGGGGTGGCAGTGGCCCCAGTATCGAAGAGCGGGACGATCACGGCATTACGGGCGGGCCGACCTGATGAAAAGGGGCCCGCGGCGGTTTCGTACCGCCGCGGGCCCCCGAGGAGATGCCGGGACTCAGCCCATGAACTTCTTGAACTCGTCCGGGAGCTCGAACTCGCCCGGGCCCTGGTCAGCCGCCGGCAGTCCGAACGCGCCGCCGGCCTGCGCCTGCTCGCGGCGCTCGGCCGCGGCCTGCTCCTCGGCCTTCCGCTTCATCGGGTTGCCGCTCTTGCGCTTGCCCTTGGCCTGCTTGACCTGCTTCTTCTGCCGGCCGGGGCCGCCGCCCATGCCCGGGATCCCCGGCATGCCCGGCATGCCGCCGCCCTGCGCCATGCGCGACATCATCTTGCGCGCCTCGAAGAACCGCTCGACCAGGCCCTTGACGGCGCTGACCTCGACACCGGAACCCTTGGCGATACGGGCGCGGCGCGAGCCGTTGATGATCGTCGGGTCCTGGCGCTCGGCCGGGGTCATCGACTTGATGATGGCGCCGACGCGGTCGACCTCGCGCTCGTCGATGTTGTTGATCTGCTCCTTCATCTGCGCCATGCCGGGCAGCATGCCGAGGAGCTTGGAGATGGAGCCCATCCGACGGACCTGCTCCATCTGGGCCAGGAAGTCGTCGAGGGTGAAGTCCTGGCCCTTCTTGGAGGCCAGCTTGGAGGCGACCTTGGCGGCCTCCTCCTGGCTGAAGGTCTGCTCGGCCTTCTCGATGAGGGACAGGATGTCGCCCATGCCGAGGATGCGGGACGCCATGCGGTCCGGGTGGAACGCGTCGAAGTCGTCCAGCTTCTCGCCGTTGGAGGCGAACATGATCTGCTTGCCGGTGACGTGCGCGATGGAGAGCGCGGCACCACCGCGGGCGTCGCCGTCGAGCTTGGAGAGGACGACGCCGTCGAAGCCGACGCCGTCGCGGAACGCCTCGGCGGTGTTGACCGCGTCCTGACCGATCATGGCGTCGACGACGAAGAGGACCTCGTCGGGGCTGACGGCGTCGCGGATGTCCGCGGCCTGCTGCATCAGCTCCTGGTCGATGCCGAGGCGGCCGGCGGTGTCGACGATGACGACGTCGAAGAGCTTGGTGCGCGCGTACTCGATCGAGTCCTTGGCGACCTGGACCGGGTCACCGACGCCGTTGCCCGGCTGCGGCCCGTAGAAGCCGACGCCGGCGCGGTCGGCGACGACCGAGAGCTGGGTGACGGCGTTGGGGCGCTGGAGGTCGCAGGCGACGAGCAGCGGGGTGTGGCCCTGGGCCTTGAGCCAGACGCCGAGCTTTCCGGCGAGGGTGGTCTTACCGGCACCCTGGAGACCGGCGAGCATGATCACGGTCGGCGCGGTCTTGGCGAACCGCAGGCGGCGGGTCTCGCCGCCCAGGATGCTCACCAGCTCGTCGTTGACGATCTTGATGACCTGCTGCGAGGGGTTCAGCGCCTTGGAGACCTCGGCGCCGAGGGCCCGCTCCTTGACGTTCTTGATGAACGCGCGGACGACCGGCAGGGCGACGTCGGCCTCGAGGAGGGCGATACGGATTTCCCGAGCCGCGGTATCGATGTCCTGCTCGGAGAGGCGACCTTTACCCCGGAGGGACTTGAAAGTCGCGCTGAGGCGGTCGGAAAGCGTATCGAACACGGTGGTCGCGATTCCTCGGGTCGGGGTGGGCAGTCACCCAAGGGTATCCGGCCCGTACGGGACGGGGGCGGCGCCCGGTCACCGCAACGCCTCCTCCAGCGTCTTCGCCAGCCCCGCCGCCTCCTCCGAGCCCAGCAGCGAGCCGTCCGGCCGCGTCACGTACAGCGTGTCGACCGCGTTCGCGCCCAGCGTCGAGACGTGGGCGCTGCGCACCCGGACCTCGGCGCCCTCCAGGGCGCGGCCGATGCGGTGCAGCAGGCCGGGGGCGTCCTGGGCGCGGACCTCGAGGACGGTGGCGAGGCGGGATTCGGCGGCGGCGACGGTGACGCGGGGCGGCGGGGCGGCCACGCCGCGGCGGCGCGGGTAGGCGGCGTCGCGTTCGGCGAGGCGGGCGGGGATGTCGAGGGAGCCGTCGAGGGCGCGGACGAGGTCGGCGCGCAGCCGGTGGGCCTCGGGGAGCGAGCCGTACTCGGCGGCGACCCGCCAGTCCAGGACGAGCACCGGCCCGTCGCCGAGTTCATCGGGCAGGGAGACGGCGCGCAGGTCGGCGGCGCGGACGGTGAGCCGGTGCAGGGCGAGGACGCCGGCGACGGCGGGCAGCACGCCGGGGCGTTCGGGGAGGGCGACGAGGAGTTCGACGCCGACGGGTTCGGGCTCCTCGGCCTCCGCCACCGGCTCGTGGGCGTGCAGGGTCAGGACGGGTTCCCCGGTCCGCAGCGCCTCGATGGCGAGCCGTTCCTGTTCGGCGCTGGGCGCGGCGGCCTCGGGGTCGGGCGGTTCCTCCCCCGCGAGCACGCCGGAGACGCGTTTGACGAGGTCGGCGACGAGGGAGGCGCGCCAGGTGGACCAGGCGGCGGGTCCGGTGGCGAGGGCGTCGGCCTCGGTGAGGGCGTGCAGGAGTTCCAGGGCGTTCTGGGTGCCGACGGCGGCGGCGACGGTCTGGACGGTGGCGGGGTCGTCGAGGTCGCGGCGGGTGGCGGTCTCGACGAGGAGCAGGTGGTGGCGGACGACGGTGGCGAGGACGGCGACGTCGGCGCGGTCGAAGCCGATGCGGGTGGCGAGGTCGCGGGTGATGGTCTCGCCGACGACGGAGTGGTCGCCGGGCCAGCCCTTGCCGATGTCGTGGAGGAGGGCGGCGACGAGGAGGAGGTCGGGGCGGTGGACGCGGCGGGTGAGGGAGGCGGCGCGGACAGCGGTCTCGACGAGGTGCCGGTCGACGGTCCAGGTGTGGACGGGGTTGCGCTGGGGGCGGCAGCGGACGCGTTCCCAGTCGGGCAGGAGGCGGCTGATGATCCCTTCGGCCTCCAGCGCCTCCCAGACGGGGACGGTGGTCTCGCCGGCGCCGAGGAGGGTGACGAGGTCCTCGCGGGCCTCGGCGGGCCAGGGCACGGGCAGCGGGCCCGCGGTGGCGGCGAGGCGGCGTACGGCGTGCGGGGAGAGCGGGAGTCCGGCCTGGGCGGCGGCCGCGGCGGCGCGCAGCGGCAGGACGGGGTCGCGTTCGGGTCGGGCGGTGAGGGCGAGGACGGCCTCGCCGGCCATCTCGACGACGCCTTCGGCGAGCGGGGTGCGCTCGACGGGCGGCTTTCCTCCCCGTCCCAGAAGGGTGCGCAGCCGGGGCGGCCGGGCGGCGCGCGCCTTGAGGACCCTGCCGACCTCGCGCCAGGTGACGTCGGAGGCGTACGAGATGGTGCGCGCGGCCTCGTACACCTCGCGCAGCAGGGTGTCGGCGTCGAGCAGGCCGAGTGCGTCGGCGACGGCGTCCTGGTCCTGGAGCGCGAGCCGGTCGGTGGCGCGGCCGGTGGCGAGGTGGAGGGCGTCGCGGGCGTCGAGGAGGCGGCGGCGGGCGTCGTCGAGTCCTTCGCGGGGTGCGTCGGCCAGCCAGGAGGCGGCGACGGCGCGCAGGGCCTGGGCGTCGCGGAGTCCGCCGCGGGCCTCCTTGAGGTCGGGTTCGAGGAGGTACTGGAGTTCGCCGGAGCGTTCGGCGCGGTCGCGGCAGAGCTCGGCGAGTTCGGGAAGGCGGCGGGCGGCCTGGTTGCGCCAGTCGGCGAGGACGGTGCTGCGCAGGGCGGTGGCGAGGGCGGTGTCGCCGGCGACGGCGCGGGCGTCGAGGAGGCCGAGCTGCACCTTGAGGTCCTCGCCGGCGGTCGTGCGGGCCTCGCCGGTGGTGCGGACGGAGTGGTCGAGGGCGAGGCCGAGGTCCCAGACGGGGTACCAGATGCGGTCGGCGAGGGCGGCGACGGCGCGGGGGTCGGCGCTGCCGTCGTGGAGGAGCAGCAGGTCGAGGTCGCTGCGCGGGGAGAGTTCGGCGCGCCCGTAGCCGCCGACGGCGACGAGGGCGGTGCCGGGCGGGGGTGCGGCGGCGGCGAAGAGTCCGGCGAGCCAGTCGTCGGTGAGGCGGGCGAGGGCGGCACGGCGCGGCGGCCCGGGCCGCGCCTCCTGGTCGAGGAGGCGCAGCCGGGCCGCCGCGTAGCCGCTGGGTCCGATGTCTTCGGTGTCGTCACGCACGTCGATGTTGGTCACCAGCGGCTCCTCACGGGCTCGATGCGGGCTCGATCGCTTTACAGCGCGTCCGGTCCGCGTTCGCCGGTGCGGACCCGTACGGCCGTCTCGACCGGCACGCTCCACACCTTTCCGTCACCGATCTTGCCGGTGCGGGCGGCCTTCACGACGACCTCGATGAGCTGTTCGGCGTCGTCGTCCTCGACGAGGACCTCGATGCGGATCTTGGGGACGAGGTCGACGGTGTACTCGGCGCCGCGGTAGACCTCGGTGTGGCCGCGCTGGCGGCCGTACCCGCTGGCCTCGGTGACGGTGAGCCCGTGGACGCCGAAGGCCTGCAGGGCCTCCTTGATCTCGTCGAGCCGGTGCGGCTTCACGACCGCGGTGATCAGCTTCATGCGTCGACCTTCTTCTTGTTCTCAGCCGATGTCGATACGGATGCGGTCGCGGCGGCGGTGGTGCGTCCGGCGATGCCGCCGCCGGCCCCGCTGAAGTCGTACGCGGTCTCGGCGTGCTCGACCTGGTCGATGCCGGAGATCTCGTCGTCCTCGCTGACCCGCATGCCCATCGTCCGGTCGATGACGAACGCCAGGACGGCGGAGACGATCAGCGAGTAGGCGAGGACGGCGAAGACGCCGACGGCCTGCTTGCCGAGCTGCTCGAAGCCGCCGCCGTACAGGAGGCCCTTGGCCTCGGACTGGACGCCGCCGGTGGCGAAGAGGCCGACGAGGAGGGAGCCGACGACTCCGCCGACGAGGTGGACGCCGACGACGTCGAGGGAGTCGTCGTAGCCGAACCTGTACTTGAGGCCGACGGCCATGGCGCACAGCAGACCGGCGATGGCGCCGATGGCGATGGCGCCGAGCGGCGAGCAGGAGCCGCCGGACGGGGTGATCGCGACGAGGCCGGCGACGGCGCCGGAGGCGGCGCCGAGGGTGGTGAAGGAGCCGTGGCGGAGCTTCTCGTAGGCGAGCCAGGCCAGCATGGCGGCGGCGGTGGCGACCTGCGTGTTGACGAACATGACGGCGCCGACGCCGTCGTCGTTGCCGAGCCACGAGCCGGCGTTGAAGCCGAACCAGCCGAACCAGAGCAGTCCGGCGCCGAGCATCACGAGCGGGAGGCTGTGCGGGCGCATCGGGTCCTTCTTGAAGCCGACGCGCTTGCCGATGACGAGGATGACGCCGAGGGCCGCGGCGCCGGCGTTGATGTGGACGGCGGTGCCGCCGGCGAAGTCGATGACGCCCAGGTCGAAGAGCCAGCCGCCGGTGCCCCACACCCAGTGCGCGACCGGGAAGTAGACGATCGAGACCCACAGGGTGATGTAGAGGGCCCAGGCGGTGAACTTGACGCGGTCGGCGAGGGCGCCGCTGATGAGGGCCGGGGTGATCACGGCGAACATCAGCTGGAAGACGGCGAAGACGTACACCGGGATGGTGTAGCCGTCCCAGAGTTCGGTGAGGCCGATGCCGCTGAGGCCGACGTAGTCGGAGGACCAGGCGAGGACGGAACCGATGTCGGTGCCGAAGGCGAGGCTGAAGCCGAAGAGCACCCAAAGGATCGTGACGATCCCGAGGCTGATGAAGCTCATCATCAGCATGTTGAGGGTGGACTTCACGCGGACCATGCCGCCGTAGAAGAAGGCGAGGCCCGGGGTCATCAGCATGACCAGGGCGGAGCAGATGAGCATGAACCCGGTGTTGGCGGCGGACAGCGTGGGCGTGTCCGCTGCCAGGGTCGTGATGGCTGATGCCATCGGCGTCTCCTCGTCGTCGTTGCGGCCTGTGCGGGGCGGGGCCGAGGGGGCGGGGCCGGGCCGCGGGCCGTGAGGGAGGCCGGGGCCGGGGGCCGGTTATGCGCCAGAGATTCGCGCAGGCCGGTTTCCGCCGATGCCGCTCGATGTTTCGCCGCAGTGACGAAGGCGCCGGGCGTGTTACGCGGCCGTGAACGGCACCAGCACGACCCCGCGGCTTCAGGACCGTGCCACCCCGGCACCGCAGCCATCAATTGAGGAACCACGACGGCGACCGGCCACCTCCGCGAGAGCGGTGCCGCTTTAGGCGCAAAAGGCGAGCCGGCCGCGTCGGTCGTCCGTGTGTCCGTGCGGCGGGGGAGCCGAGTCGGGGTTACGGGACGGCCGGCGCGGCCGGGGTCTCTACGGTGTTTCCACGGTGCCGGACGCGATGCTCAGACGGCCTCCGCGGTCTCGGGGAGCAGCGCGGTGAGCCGGTCGGTGAGGTGGACGACCTCGGCGACGTCCCCGAAGTCGCGGGCGGCGGTGTCGACGGTCTTCCGCAGCCGGGTGTTGACCCGCTCGGAGCGGACCTTGCGGGCGATGCCGAGGGCCTTCTCGGCGAGCACCACGGACTGCTCGGGCTCGCGCTTGAGCAGGTGGACGGTGGCCATGCCGATGAGGTTGAGTGCGTACGAGCGCTGGTGCTCGGGGTCCTTCTCGAAGAGCTCGACGGCCCGCTCCATGACGGGCTCGGCGAGCGAGGCGTAGGTCGGCGAGCGTCCGGCGACGTAGGCGAGGTCGCGGTAGGAGTGCGAGTTCTCGCCGTTGAGCTCGGCCTCGGAGAAGAAGCGGATCCAGTCGGGCTCGGGCTCGCCGTCGAGGCCGACGTCGGCGAAGGTGTCCTCGGCCATCCGCACGGCCCGCTTGCACTTGGAGGGCTGGCCCATGTTGGCGTAGGCGCGGGCCTCCATCGCATACAGCATGGCCTGGGTGCGCGGGGTGGCGCAGTCGCGACTGCCGTACTGGGCGAGATGGATGAGTTCGAGGGCGTCGTCGGGCCGGCCGAGGTGGATCATCTGGCGGCTCATGCTGGAGAGGATGTACGAGCCGAGGGGCTTGTCGCCGGCTTCCTTGGCGGCGTGCAGGGCGAGCACGAAGTACTTCTGGGCGGTGGGCTGGAGGCCCACGTCGTAGCTCATCCAGCCGGCGAGTTCGGCCAGTTCGGCGGCGCACTTGAAGAGGCGCTGGGCGACGGCGCCCGGCTGCGGTTCCTGGAGCAGGTCGGTGACCTCGTGGAGCTGGCCGACGACGGCCTTGCGGCGCAGGCCGCCGCCGCACTGGGCGTCCCACTGGCGGAACATCGCGGTGGTCGATTCGAGCAGGTCGAGCTCGACCGGGGAGAGCCGGTGGGTGCGCCGGTCCTCGGCGGGCACGGGCTGCGGCTCGCCGCCCGGGGTGGGCACCAGCCAGCGCTGCATGGGCTCGATGAGGGAGGGGCCGGCGGCGAGCTGGAGCGAGGAGCCGAGGAAGCCGCGGCGGGCGAGCATCAGGTCGCTGCGGGAGAACTCGCTGAGCAGTGCGACGGTCTGCGGGCCGGCCCAGGGCAGGTCGACGCCGGACACCGACGGCGACTGGTGGGCGGTGCGCAGGCCGAGGTCCTCGACGGCGACGACGGAGCCGAAGCGTTCGGAGAACAGCTCGGAGAGGATCCGCGGGATGGGCTCGCGGGGCTGTTCGCCGTCGAGCCAGCGGCGCACCCGGGAGGTGTCCGTGGAGATGTGGTGCGCGCCCATCTGGCGTGCCCTGCGGTTCACCTGGCGCGCCAGTTCGCCCTTCGACCAGCCGCTGCGCACGAACCACGAGCTCAGCTGCTCGTTGGGGCGCTTGCCGGCAGTCGTACCGTCTGCGCCGTTGCCGCCCACTGGAACGCCCCCATCCACCTGATGCCTTGCGAACCCCTGACAGGATGCCGTGTTTCGCGGTGCTCGTCCGGCGTTTGTACTCCTCCGAACGGAAAACCGGGTTGCCTCCGGCATACCCAACCGTGCAATACACCCCGGGTTCGTGTACCGAAGGTAATCCTACGATCACCCGTCCGGGCATGGCGTTTCAAGAAACGCCACCATTCGCCACCCCTTCGAATGAACTCGCCACGCGGCGAACACGATTCACTTGACATGTGACAGGACGGGCTCGCTGAACCGGAGCGCGAGGAGGCGCGCGTGACGGTTCGCACCACCCGCCACACCACCGTGCGCCCCTGCCGGGGGAACGACCGGCGCGGGAGCGTGGCGGAGGGTAGCGGTGCTCCTCCGGTCCGTAACCACCGGCGCGTTCGACCCGTTGGAGGGGGCATGGGCTTCACGATCGGCGGCATTCGTGAGATGCGGTCCGGCTCGCGTCGCCGCGTACGCACCAGTGAGTGCACCGCGGTGGCGGAGTACACGGGCCTGTGGGGCTGGGACGTGGTCCCGGGGGCGCGTGCGGTGGCCGGCCGGTGCTCCTGCGGCGATCCCGGCTGTACGGCTCCGGGGGCGCACCCGCTGTCCTTCGCCGAGCCGGTCCCGGCGGGCGCGGGGCTCGACGTCGCGACCAAGGCGTGGTCGGAGTACCCGGGCGCGGCGATCATGCTGCCGGTCGGCCGGTCCTTCGACGTGATCGAGGTCGCCGAGGCGGCGGGCCGCCGGGCGCTGGTGCGGCTGGAGCGCATGGGGCTGCCGCTGGGGCCGGTGTGCGCGACGCCGACGGGCCGGGCGCGGTTCTTCGTGGCCCCGGGCGCGGCGGCGGAGCTGCCGCAGCTGCTCTACCGGATGGGCTGGGACGACGCCGATCTGGACCTGCACGGTCTGGGCCCGGGCGCGCACGTCACGGCCCCGCCCTCGGACCTCGGCGGCCACGGGCCGGTGCGCTGGCTGCGGCCCCCGACGCTGGACACGGCGGGCGCGCCGCCGCAGGCGCGGCTGCTGCTCGGGACGCTCGCGTACATCTGCCACCGCACCCACTACTGACCGGCGGCCGCCGACCGGGTCCGGTCACGGAGAAGGGCCCCTGCCGTTGAGCTGCGGCAGGGGCCCTTCTCGTACGCCTCCAAGGCGCGGGTCAGTCGCCGATCAGGGCGTCGACGAACGCGCCGGGCTCGAACGGGGCGAGGTCGTCCGGGCCCTCGCCCAGGCCGACCAGCTTGACCGGGACGCCCAGCTCGCGCTGGACGGCGACGACGATGCCGCCCTTGGCGGTGCCGTCGAGCTTGGTCAGGACGATGCCGGTGATGTCGACGACCTCGGCGAAGACGCGGGCCTGGATGAGGCCGTTCTGGCCGGTGGTGGCGTCGAGGACGAGCAGCACCTCGTCGAGCGGGCCGTGCTTCTCGACGACGCGCTTGACCTTGCCGAGCTCGTCCATGAGGCCGGTCTTGGTGTGCAGCCGGCCGGCGGTGTCGATGAGGACGACGTCGGCCTTCTCGGCGATGCCCTCCTTGACCGCGTCGAAGGCGATCGACGCCGGGTCGCCGCCCTCCGGGCCGCGCACGGTGCGGGCGCCGACGCGCTCGCCCCAGGTCTGCAGCTGGTCGGCGGCGGCGGCGCGGAAGGTGTCGGCGGCGCCGAGGACGACGGACTTGCCGTCGGCGACCAGGACCCGGGCCAGCTTGCCGGTGGTGGTGGTCTTGCCGGTGCCGTTGACGCCGACGACCATCACGACGCCCGGGGTGTCCTCGGGGCTCTCGGTCTTCACCGCACGGTCGAGGTCGGGGCCGAGGAGGGCGATCAGCTCCTCCCGCAGCAGCCCGCGGAGCTCTTCGGGGGTGCGGGTGCCGAGCACCTTGACGCGCTCGCGCAGCCGCTCGACGAGCTCCTGGGTGGGGGCGACGCCGACGTCGGCGGTGAGGAGGGTCTCCTCGATCTCCTCCCAGGTGTCCTCGTCGAGGTGCTCGCGGGACAGCAGCGACAGCAGCCCCTTGCCGAGCGAGTTCTGGGAGCGGGCGAGCCGGGCCCGGAGCCGTACGAGACGGCCGGCGGTCGGCTCCGGGATCTCGATCTCGGGAGCGGCGGGCGCCTCGGGAGCGACCGGCTCGGCGGCGGGCTCCTCGACGACGACCGGGGCCTCGGCGGTGGTCGGGAGTTCGACCTCCTCGACGGTGCGGCGTGGTTCTTCCCGCAGCGTCTCCGCCTCGTCGCCGACGTGCGGTTCGGCGGGCGGAGCGGTGATGGTCGGGGCGGAGGACGGCGGCTGGGCGGGCGGCAGCTGCTTCTTCTTGCGGCCGCTGACCACGAGCCCGCCCGTCACGGCGACCGCGACGACCAGAGCGATGACTACAGCAAGGATGAGTTCCATAACCGGTCCAGTATCGGCCACGCGGCGGCAGAACGCGGAGCACGTAAAGTGAGTGGTTCCCCCACATCTGTACGACGGAGTACTCCTATGCCCCACGTGTCCGAGTCCGAAGGGGCGCCGAGCGGCGGCGCCCTGGAGAGCCGCGGCCTCGAACCCGTCCCCGACGCCGAGCGGACCGGCCGGGTCCGTGAGCTCTTCCCGACCTGGGTGGCGGCCAACATCAGTGTGCTGCTGCTCACGATGGGCGCCGGCCTGGTCGTCTTCAACGGCCTGAACTTCTGGCAGGTCCTGCTGGTCGCGGCGGTCGCGCCGGTCCTCTCGTACGGGATCGTCGGTGTGATCTCGATCGCGGGCAAGCGCGGCGGAGCGCCCGGCATGGCGCTGTCGCGGGCCGTGTTCGGCCAGCGCGGAAACCTTTTTCCCGGCGCGCTGATCTGGGTGGCGCGCTGGGGCTGGGAGACGATCAACGCGGTCGCCGGCGCGTACGCGGTGCTCACCATCCTCGACCTGCTCTTCGGCGTGAAGTCGAACACGTTCCTGATCGTGGTGACGCTGCTGGTCTTCGTCTCCCTCACGTTCCTGGTGTCCGGGCTCGGGATCAGCGCGCTGCGGGTGTGCAGCAAGTGGTCCACGTACCTCTTCGGCGCCTTCTCGCTGCTGGTCCTGGGCTATCTGGTGGCGGACACCGACTGGTCGGCGGTCTTCGCCAAGCCGGCCGGTTCGACGGCGATGCTGGTCGCCGGCATCGGCACGATCGCGGCGGGCGGCATCAGCTGGGTGCCGTCGGGCCCCGACTTCACCCGCTATCTGCCGCGCACCGCCTCCTCGAAGGGCGTGGTCGGCTCGACCGTCGGCGGCGCCGGGATCGTGGTGCTCCCGATGGTGCTGATGGGCGCGGTGATGGCGGTGTCGACGCCGGACCTGGCCTCGGCGCAGGACCCGGTGTCGTTCATCGGCGAGCTGCTGCCGATGTGGATCTCGGTGCCGTATCTGCTGATCGCGCTGATCGGGATGCTGCTGATCAACTCGATGTCGATGTACTCGGCCGGCTTCACGGCGCAGACCCTGGGCATCAGGGTGCCGCGGGCGGCGGCGGTCAGCGTGAACGCGGTGATCAGCCTGGTCTTCGGCTTCCTGCTGATGGTGGTGGCGAGCAGCTTCATCGGCTCGTTCATCTCCTTCCTGACGCTGCTCGCGGTGGCGTTCTCGGCCTGGATCGGCGTCTTCGGCGTGGACATGCTGCGCCGCGGGTCGTACGACGCGGCGGCGCTGATGGACACGACCCGGACCAGCGCGTACTGGTACCGGGGCGGCTTCGCCTGGCAGGCGATGACGGCGTGGGGCGTGGCCCTGGCGGCGGGCCTGCTGTTCACGAAGGTCGACTGGTTCGCGGGGCCGCTGGCCTCGTCCTGGATCGGGCGGAACGGGCTCGGCTGGGCGGCGACGATCGTGGTGGCGGGCGTGCTGTACGCGGTGCTGCCGCGCGAGGCCGTCCGGTCCGCGTCTGAGCCGGCGGCCGGGTCGCAGCCGACCGAGGAGCCCGCGACCGTTTCCATCTGACGCCACGTCAGCTAACGTCCCCCTCCACGACGCACCCGTGGAGGGGGACTTCCCATGCCGTTCACCGTCGTCCGGTTCAACCTCGTCGATCCGCACGCCGACCCGGCCTCCCTCTCGGCCCGCTACCGCGCCGCCGTCGAGATGGCCGCGTACGCGGACGCGCACGGCGTCGACACCGTGCAGACCGAGGAGCACCACGGCGCCGTCAACAACTGGCTGCCCTCCCCCTTCGCCTTCGCGGGCGCGGTGTTCGGGGCGACGAGACGGATCGCGGTGACCGTCTCGGCGATCATCGGGCCGCTGCACGACCCGCTGCGGCTCGCCGAGGAGATCGCGGTCCTGGACCTGCTGAGCGCGGGCCGGCTCGTGACGGTCGCCGGGATCGGCTACCGGCCGGAGGAGTACGAGGAGCGCGGCGTCGACTGGGGGCGGCGCGGCAGGCTGCAGGACCTGCTCCTGGAGACGCTGCTGGCCGCCTGGTCCGGCGAGCCCTTCACGTATCAGGGCCGTACGGTACGGATCACCCCGCGGCCCTTCACCCAGCCGCACCCGCTGCTCCTGGTCGGCGGCTCGTCGCGGGCGGCGGCCCGGCGGGCGGCCCGGCTCGGGCTGCCGTTCTTCCCCAGCGCGCACCTGCCGGAGCTGGAGACGTACTACCGGGAGCAGTGCGCCGCGTACGGGACGGAGGGCTGGACGATGATGCCGGCCCGCGAGACCCCGCTCCTCCACGTGTCGGAGGATCCGGAGCGGACCTGGGCGGAGTACGGGGAGCACTTCCTGCACGAGGCGCGGACCTACGCCTCCTGGCAGTCGAAGGACATCCGCTCGGCGGTCCGGTCGACGGCGGCGACGGTGCCGGAGCTGCGGGCCGAGGGCGTGTACCGGGTGGTGACGCCGGACGAGTGCGCCGCGCTGGGGCGGGAGCTGGAGAGCCTCGTGCTGCATCCGCTGTGCGGTGGTATGCCGGTGGAGGAGGGCTGGCGGAGCGTACGGCTGTTCTGTGACGCCGTACTGCCCCGGCCGTGACGCACCGGCATGCGCCTGCCGCTGAACGCGTACTGCCCCGGACCGGGGCGCAGGGCCTCGGTCCGGGGCGGTTCCGTGCATGAGGAGAGGGGCAGCGGGGTTTAGCCCATCTCCTCCAACGCCTTGCCCTTGGTCTCCTTGACGTACCTGAGCACGAAGGGGATCGAGAGCACGGCGAAGATCGTGTAGATCAGGTAGGTGCCGGAGAGGTTCCAGTCGGCGAGCGACGGGAAGCTGGCGGTGATGGCCCAGTTGGCGATCCACTGGGCGGAGGCGGCGACGCCGAGGGCGGCGGCGCGGATCCGGTTCGGGAACATCTCGCCGAGGAAGACCCAGACCACCACGCCCCACGAGAGGGCGAAGAAGAGCACGAAGACATGGGCGGCGACGAGCGCCACGACGCCCTGGGTGTTCGGCAGCTTGCCGTCGACGAGGTCGGCGGAGAAGGCCCAGGCCTCGACGCCGAGGGCGATCGCCATGCCGGCGGAGCCGACGAGGGCGAGCGGCTTGCGGCCGACGCGGTCGACCAGGACCATCGCGATCACGGTGCCGACGATGTTGATGATCGACGTGGTGAAGGAGTAGAGGAACGAGCTCGACGGGTCGATGCCGACGGACTGCCAGAGCGTCGCGGAGTAGTAGAAGGCGACGTTGATGCCGACGAGCTGCTGGAAGACGGAGAGTCCGATGCCGACCCAGACGATGGGCAGCAGCGTGAACCGGCGGCCGGCGACGAGCAGGTCCTTGAAGGTGGACTTGTGCTCGCTGCGCATGGCCTGGTCGATCTCGGCGACCCGGCGGTCCAGGTCGACGCCGTGGCCCTCGACCTCGGCGAGCACCTCCTTGGCCTTCTCGGTGCGGCCCACGGAAATGAGGAAGCGCGGCGACTCCGGGATCGCGAAGGACAGCAGGCCGTAGAGGACGGCGGGCACGACCATCACGCCGAGCATCCACTGCCAGGCCTCCAGGCCGCCGATCTCGCCGCGCTGCTCGCCGTCGGCGAGCTGCAGGATGCCGTAGTTGACCAGCTGGGAGATGGCGATGCCGATGACGATGGCGGCCTGCTGGAAGGAGCCGAGCCGGCCGCGGTACGCGGCGGGGGCGACCTCGGCGATGTAGGCGGGGCCGATCACGGAGGCCATGCCGATGGCGAAGCCGCCGACGATCCGCCAGAGGGCCAGGTCCCAGAGGGCGAAGGGCAGCGCGGAGCCGACGGCGCTGACGGCGAAGAGCACGGCGGAGATGCGCATGCACTTGATGCGGCCGATGCGGTCGGCGATCCGGCCGGCGGTGGCGGCGCCGATGGCGCAGCCGATCAGGGCGATGGCGATGACCTGGGCGAGGCCGGCGGACCCGATGTCGTAACGGTCGCGGATCGCCTCGACCGCACCGTTGATGACGGAGCTGTCGTAGCCGAAGAGGAAGCCGCCCATCGCGGCGGAGGCCGTGATGAAGATGACGTGTCCGATGTGGTCCGGATGGGCCGATCGGCCTTCGGACGAAGGCGGTGTGGGCGCCTGCGCGGTGCTGGTCACAAGGACTCCTCGGGGCTCCGGCAGCGTCGCCGGGCGGTGGGGGGCGAGCCCTTCCAGTGGCGCACAACTTCACGCCGCCCACCACTTGAAGGTAAAAGCAACGTTGCAGAGACTATGCCTTCAGGTTTCGAAGTCAATAGTCGATGTCGTATGACTTGAACCTCACCCAAGGGTGGCTTGTTTTCAGATGTTGAACTCAGCTGTCTGTTCGCAGGGCGACTGCGGGGCTCAGCGCAGCCGCTGGCTGATCACCTTCGAGACTCCGTCGCCCTGCATGGACACGCCATAGAGCGCGTCGGCGACCTCCATCGTGCGCTTCTGGTGCGTGATCACGATCAGCTGCGAGGACTCCTGGAGCTCCTGCATGATCCGGATGAGCCGCTGCAGGTTGGTGTCGTCGAGCGCGGCCTCGACCTCGTCCATCACGTAGAACGGGCTGGGCCGGGCCTTGAAGATGGAGACGAGCAGCGCCACGGCGGTCAGCGAGCGCTCGCCGCCGGAGAGCAGCGAGAGCCGCTTGACCTTCTTGCCCGGCGGGCGGGCCTCGACGTCGACGCCGGTGGTGAGCATGTTCTCCGGGTCGGTGAGCACGAGCCGGCCCTCACCGCCCGGGAAGAGCCGCGAGAACACGCCCTCGAACTCGCGGGCGGTGTCCCGGTACGCCTCGGTGAAGACCTGTTCGACCCGCAGGTCGACCTCCTTCACGACCTGAAGGAGGTCCGCGCGGGTCTTCTTCAGGTCGTCGAGCTGCTCGGAGAGGAACTTGTGGCGCTCCTCCAGGGCCGCGAACTCCTCCAGGGCGAGCGGATTCACCTTGCCGAGCTGCTGGTACGCCCGTTCGGCCGCCTTGAGCCGCTTCTCCTGCTCCGCGCGGACGAAGGGCCGCGGCTGGTCGCGCGGACGGTGGCACGGCACAGCGCACCGCGCGCACCGCGGCCCGGCACCTGCGCACGGCGCGCACCGCAGCACGCCCGTACGGGGTGGCCCCTGCCACCCCGTACGGACGCGCGCCCGCGCCCACTCACCTCGCTTCCCTTCTCCCTTCTCCCTTCTCCTTCTCCCTTCTCCTTCTCCCTTCTTCCGTCTTCCCGAGCCCCGGAGCAGACCTCCCCATGGACGCACGCACCAGCGGACCTGAGCAGCAGGACCGGCAGCCCGACTTCCAGCGGATGTTCGAGATCGTCACCAGCTACTGGGTGTCCCGGGCCGTCCACGCCGGAACCGTGCTCGGCCTGCCCGACCTCGTGGCCGAGACCCCCCGGACCGCCGCCGATCTCGCGGCGACGAACGGCACCGACCCGCGCTCCCTGCACCGCCTGCTGCGCGCCCTCGAAGGCGTCGGCGTCCTGAGCGTCGACGACGAGGGCCGCTACGCCACCACCGCGCTCGGCGACACGCTGCGCACCGACGTCCCCGGCTCGCTCGCCTCCCTGGTCCAGCTGGAGCTCGGCACCGCCCACCACGGCACCTGGGACCGGCTCGCGGAGTCCGTCCGTACCGGAGCCCCGGTCTTCGAGGCCGCCAACGGCCATCCGATCTGGGAGTACTTCGAGCGCACGCCGGAGCTGGCCGACCACCTGGGCAAGGCCATGACGGGCCTGACCGCGATGGTCGCCGACGCGGTCGTGGAGGCCTTCGACTTCACCCCGTACGGCACGATCGTCGACGTCGGCGGCGGCGAGGGCGGCTTCCTGTCCGCGATCCTCCGCGCCCAGCCCAAGGCCCGCGGCATCGTCCTCGACCTGCCGCACGTGGTCGCCAACGGCCGCGCCCGGGTGGCCGAGGCGGGCCTCGCGGACCGCTGCGAGCTGGTCGGCGGCAGCTTCTTCGAGAAGGTGCCGGAGGGCGCCGACCTCTACACGATGAAGTGGGTCCTGCACGACTGGAACGACGAGTCGAGCATCGAGATCCTCAAGTCCGTGCGGCGCGCGATGCCCGACGACGGCCGGCTGCTCGTCGTCGACACGGTCGTGCCGGAGGGCGGCGGCTTCTCGCCGAGCAAGATCATCGACCTCAACATGATGGTGCTGAGCGGTGGTCAGGAGCGCACCGCGGAGGAGTTCCGCACGCTGCTCGACGCCGCCGGGTTCACCCTCACGCGGATCCTGCCGACGCGCTCGCCGAGCAGCGTGGTCGAGGCGATCCCGCGCCCCTGACCCCTTCTCTCTCCTGGACAGTCCCCGTCCCATCCCCGTCCCCCTCACCCGCTCAAGGAGCAACCGTGTTCATCGCATATGTCGTCCTGGCGATCCTGGTCTCGCTCGTCCTCGTCGGTTCGGCGCGCGGCAAGCTGGTCCGCGACGAGAAGATCGTGGCCGGCATGCAGAAGGTCAACGTCCCGGACGCCTGGCTGCCCCGCCTCGCGATCCTGGAGATCCTGGGCGCGATCGGCCTGATCGCCGGCATCTGGTTCCGCCCGCTGGGCATCGCCGCCGGCGTCGGCGTGGTCCTGTACTTCCTCGGCGCGTTCATCACGCACATCCGCGCCAAGGACGGCAAGGGCGCCCCGGTCCCGGTGGTCCTGGCGCTGCTCGCGGCCGCGCCGGTGGTCCTGGGCCTGGCGACCAACTGACGCAGTGCTGTAAGGGGTTCACGTCGGCCGCGGCGGCACGCGGCGGGCGTGGACCCCGTCGTCGTACGTGCGGAGGAGAGGAACGGAAATGAGCACCACCGAAGAGCAGACGCGCGTCGCCGTCGACTTCTGGTTCGACCCGCTGTGCCCGTGGACCTGGGTGACCTCCCGCTGGCTGGTGGAGGCCGAGCGGCAGGGTCTCGCCGAGATCCGCTGGCACGTGATGAGCCTGGCCGTCCTCAACGAGGACCGGCTGGACCAGATCCCGGAGCAGTACCGGGAACTGCTCGGCCCCAAGGGCTGGTACCCGGTGCGGGCCCTGGCCGCGGTCAAGGACAAGTACGGCAACGAGGCGGCCGGCCGGCTCTACACCGAGCTCGGCACCCGCTACCACCCGGGCGGCCGGGCGCCCGAACTCGACGTGATCGAGGAGGCGCTGACGGCGGCGGGCCTGCCGGCCGGCGAGCTCATGCCGTACGCGAGGAACGACACGTACGACGGGGAGGTGCGCGCCTCGCACGAGGCGAGCCAGGCGGCCGTCGGCCAGGAGGCGGGCAGCCCGGTCCTCGCGGCGCCGGGCCCGGACGGCGAGCCGCTGGGCTTCAACGGCCCGGTCCTCACCCGGGTGCCGCGGGGCGAGGAGGCGGCGCGGCTGTGGCGGGCGACGCTGCTCGCGGCGTCGGTGGCGGGCTTCGCGGAGCTGAAGCGGGCGCGGATCTCGGGCCCGGTCTTCGACTGACACCGGAGGCCGCGAGGGGCCGCGAGGGGCCGCGAGGCGGTCGTGAGGTGGGCGTGAGGGGCTCGGCCGGACTTCCGAAACGACCTTCAATAAACCCTTTCCGCGACCCTGCACGACCCCTATTGCACCCCTGCATGACCCTTGAGGCGGTCAGCTCCCCGTATAGCGGACGGAGTTGGCCGCCCTTCGGACAACTGCAGGTCAAATCCTTGTTGCATACCTGTCAATCAAGGCTGGTTAGTGGCACGCTCACCTCCGCACCACCCCCCACAGCAACCCCCACGCTTCACAGCGAAGGAGCCCGCGTGACCCGCCTGCAGTCCTCGCACCGTCGTACCACCGCCGCCGCCCTGATCGCGTCCGCCGCCATGGTCGTCGTCGGCATCCAGGCAGGATCGGCCACCGCCGCCGACACCGCCGCCCAGCGTGAGGCCGGCGCGACCGCGCTGACCCTGTCCGGCAGCCAGCGCGCCGCCGCCATCCAGGACGCCCAGGCCGTGGCGTCGGACACCGCCAAGGCCCTCGGCCTGTCCGGCCAGGAGAAGCTGGTCGTCCGTGACGTCGTCAAGGACGCCGACGGCACCGTCCACACCCGCTACGAGCGCACCTACGAGGGCCTGCCGGTCCTCGGCGGCGACCTCGTCGTGCACCAGAAGAAGGACGGCTCGCGCTCCGCCACCAAGGCGACCGGCGCGAAGATAGCCGTGGCCTCCACCACCCCGGCGCTCGCCGCCGCCACCGCCGGCAAGAACGCCGTCGCCGCGTCCGGCGCCGCGGGCGACAAGGCCGCCACCGCCTCCTCCGCCCGCAAGGTCATCTGGGCCGTCACCGGCAAGCCCGTCCTCGCCTGGGAGACCGTCGTCACCGGCACGCAGGCCGACGGCACCCCGAGCCGCCGCCACGTCGTCACCGACGCCAACACCGGCAAGCAGCTCGACTCGTACGAGACCATCGAGACCGGCATCGGCAACACCGAGTACAGCGGCCAGGTCACCCTCGGCACGTCCACCGGCGGCTCGGGCTTCACCCTGACCGACGCCGGCCGCGGCGGCCACAAGACGTACGACCTGAACGGCGGCACCACCGGCCAGGGCACGCTCTTCACCAACTCCACGGACACGTGGGGCAACGGCCTCTCCTCCAACCGCGAGACCGCCGCCGCCGACGCCCACTACGGTGCGGCCGTCACCTGGGACTTCTACAAGAACGAGCTCGGCCGCTCGGGCATCCGCGGTGACGGCGTCGCCGCCTACTCCCGCGTCCACTACGGCAGCGCGTACGTCAACGCGTTCTGGGACGACTCCTGCTTCTGCATGACCTACGGCGACGGCATCAACAACACCCACCCGCTCACGTCGCTCGACGTGGCCGGCCACGAGATGTCCCACGGCCTGACCTCCTCCACCGCCAACCTCCGCTACAGCGGCGAGTCCGGCGGCCTGAACGAGGCCACCTCCGACATCCTCGGCACCTCGGTCGAGTGGTACGCCAACAACTCCACCGACGCGGGTGACTACCTCATCGGTGAGAAGATCGACATCAACGGCGACGGCTCCCCGCTGCGCTACATGGACCAGCCCAGCAAGGACGGCAAGTCCGCCGACTACTGGTCGAAGTCCGTCGGCCGCCTGAACGTGCACTACTCCTCGGGCCCGGCCAACCACTTCTTCTACCTCCTCTCCGAGGGCAGCGGCGCCAAGACCATCAACGGCGTCTCCTACAACTCGCCCACGTACAACGGCTCCACGGTGACCGGCATCGGCCGCCAGGCCGCGTACAAGATCTGGTACAAGGCCCTCACCACCTACATGACCTCCACCACGGGCTACTCCGGCGCCCGCACCGCCACCCTCTCGGCGGCGAAGGACCTGTACGGCGCGGGCAGCACCCAGTACAACGCGGTGGCCGCGGCCTGGTCGGCGATCAACGTCAACTAACGCACTGACACAGCCAGAGGGCCGCGCGGCACGTCGAAGGATGTGCGGCGCGGCCCTCGTGTTTTCAGAAGGCGGAGTGGGTGAACCAGTGCGCGAGGAGCTCCTCGTCACCGGACAGCTTGATGCGGGGAGCCGACGGCTCGATGCGCCGGTAGAGGAGGAGCAGCAGGTCGGCGGCGGTACCCTGCACGGTGGCGTCGGCCGTCGTGTCTTCCGGGGTGAGCCCGAAGCCGTCGGGCCGAAGGCGCACCAGCCAGTCGCCTTCACCGTCAGTGAGGGTGAAGCGGATGGTCCGGTCGTCGCCGCGCAGCTTGGCGGTGTCGGGGGCGAAGGAGGCGGCGAAGGGCAGGTTGGTCAGGAACTCGGCCACGCCGTCGGCCGCGAGGGCCGGCTCGATGGCGGGCTCGATGCCGAGCGCGAGCTCCGCGTCGACGCGGTGGACGAGCGTCTCGAACAGCATCCGACGCACCCAGAACCGGGCGTGCTGGTCGGCGCCCCAGGCCCACATCGGCGCATGCAGGTCGGTCCCGGCGAACGTCGCCGCGGCCTCCTCGGCGGCCTCGGCCAGCCAGGCCGGCTACTCCTCAGGCCGCTCGGGCAGCCGCAGGTCGACATCGAGGCTGCGAGGCGGTTCCTGGATCCGCTGCCGGAGCAGGACGGTGAACCAGCGCTGCACGCTGCCGGCTTGACGGACAAGGTCGGCGAGGCTCCAGTCGGGGCAGCTCGGCACCGGGAGGGACGGCGTGCTGCACGGCGGCGACAAATCGGGTGGTTTCGGCGGCTACGGCGGCGGTGTGGTCGAGCGGGGTCAGGCACGTAGTCTCCAGCATCGCGGCAGGGCGCTCAGGAGTCGTAGTGGATCGTGCCGTCCTCGTCCATGGTCGGATGCATCTTCATCGGCTCGCTGTCGTCCACGTCCGAGGTCCGTGGCCCCTCGGGTCCGTCCGGGCCGAAGCGGATCATCCGCTCGGTCCGGCAGATCCGGAACAGGCGCCCGTCCACGGTGAGCTCGTTCGCCCGGCCGAGGGCCCTGAACTCCTCGGCGGCGCGCGCGTACCGCTTGCGGGGCTGGTCGTCCAGCTCGTAGATCAGCGGCCAGATCTCGGTCAGCGCGATGTAGAGGTGCGCGCGGGCCTCGTGCGGCGTCCCCATCAGTGAGCCCTGCCGATTCCAGGTGGCGCCGGTCTTCTCCACCACACCGAACGTGGTCGGCATCACCACGATTTCGGGATGCGTCTCGATTGCCAGCTCGGACCCGGCCCGCACGTCGGCGGGATAGCGCCGCCCGCTGTACGAGAACCCCCGCAGCCCCAGGCGCAGCGCCTCCGCCATCGGCCCGGCCTCCCGCGCCGGATCGAGGACGAAGTCCTTGTCGGGCGACGGATAGTGCTGGCTCCCCATCTCCCACGACGGCTTCACCGGCTCCACGTCAGTGGGCCGCGGCGGCTCGAGCCCGTCCGCCCCGGACCGCGCCACCTCGTCTGCCCGCACGATCCGGAACCGCTCCCCGAGCACCTCGATCTCGTTGATCCGCTCCCGCTCAAGAACGGCGACGGCGGCGAGCAACTCCCGCCGCTCGGCCGGTCCTCGGTGTCGTCCGTCGCCCGGAACCACAACATCGAGTGCAGACTGTCCCACGCCCCCTGCGGCGTCCCGTCCCGCAACGGCGACACCACCCGCCACACCCCGTCCCGACAGGCCGCCACCCCGAACAACGCCCCCCCCGCACGGCCAACGACGGATACCGCACCGCCCGCTCCACCGCGTCCCGCTCACTCACCCAGGCGACCGGATCCCCCTCCCTGATGAGGTTGTCCCGCGCCTTCTCCAGCCGTCGCCTTCAGCCATCAGTCATGCGCGCATGTGAACAGGCGTGACGGCGCCCCGGGCCGGAACGGGGAAACTGTCCGACGGACGGGTTAGGTGGCGCCAATGTCATGCAGCGTTCGAGCCTGAGGGAGGACCCTCGTCCGCGAGCAGGGATGCCGCTCGGCCGGCATCGCGGTCGGCGTGCTGGGGCAGGTATCGACTCGCCCTGCCGTGCCAGGTCACGACCAATTCGTCCCGCGCCCGGGTGGCCGCGACGAACAGCAGGGAGCGGGCTCGCTGCTCCTCCTGGCGATACCGGTCGGGGCTGCTCAGCCGGAAGGCCTCGATGCGCTGATGCGGAATAAGGCCCTCGCTGACGCCGGCCAGGAACACGCGCTGGAATTCCAGCCCCTTGAACCGGTGCATGGTGCCGATGCGTACGGTGTCGGTGTCGCGGGGCCCTTCCCGCCCGATCTCGCTCGCGGGGATCAGGAAGGGCTTGCACGCCAAGGTGTAGGCGAGCTGGGTGACGGCGGCCTTGTCCGGGACGCTGACGGCCATGGCCGCGTACGGAGTGCCGTACCGCTCATGGCGCTCCTTGAGCAACGTGGCGATGGCCCGCATCTCGGTCTCCCAGTCGGGAGCACGCCAGTACTGGGGAGCCAGCCCGGTCAGGACGGACCGGTACCCGTCCAGCGTGTCCGGACCGTCGTCGAGATCGTCGAAGCTCTCACCGTGCACCAGACCGTGCGCGCTGCCCAGAATCTCCCGCGTCGTGCGGTAGTTCAGCGTCAGCCGCCGGGAGGCGCGTCCAGGGGTGCTGATGCCGAGCCTGCCCAGGACGACCTGGTGCGAGTAGATGCGCTGGTGGGCGTCGCCGACCAGGAAGATGTCGTCGGGACCGGGCGCGACCATCGCGCGGAGCATCCGCCAGTGCGAGGCCGACAGGTCCTGGGCCTCGTCCACCACGATGTGCTGGTAGCGCGGCTTGAGCCACATGCCGCTGCCCGCCTCACGATGGATGAGGTCCAGGCCGCCGTGCTCCTCCTTGTAGCGCGCCTGCTCGGCGGCCTTTGCCATGCGGCGCTCCTCGATCCGGGCGGCCTCGTCGGCGATCAGCGCGTACGTGGTGCGCCGGGGCGGCCCGTCGAGGAGAGCGCGGTACTTCTCCACCAGCTCCCAGACACGGATCCGGTCGGGCCTCTGCAGTACACCCCGGCCCTTGCGTTCGGCACGGAAGTACAAGCCTGCGGTGCCGCAGCCCTGCGCGAGGATGACGTGCTTGAACTCCGAATCGAGGAAGTCGGCGTCGTAGTCGAAGACCCCGGCCTCGGCGCACACCCGGTGCCAGAGCGCCATGGCCTCCTCGTCGCCCATGGGCGTACCGAGCACGGAACTCGGGTGCTGCTCGACCACTTCCCGGGCGAGCTGGTCCACGGACTTGACGTCGACCCGCCGCACGAGGTCGTCGCCGCCGAGCCGGTGCAGGCGCTCCCGCAGATCGGCGGCGAGGTTGGTGTTGTACGTGGTCATCAGGACAGGCCGGGTCTGTCCGGGCGGCAACCGGGAGACGAGGTGCCGGACCCGGTGGAGGGCCACGACTGTCTTGCCGGTGCCCGGCCCGCCGGTGACCTTCGCCGATCCCTTGAACGAAGCGGTCGCGAGCCTGTGCTGCTCGGGGTGGAGGAAGAGCCGCCAGGCGTCGAAGCTGTCCCCGAGCGCGTCGAGGACGGCCGCGTCCTCCGTGCTGACCTGGGAGACGGGCCGTCGCGCCGCCCGGGCCCAGTCCTGCGGATCGACCTTCTCATCGGCTCGCCACTGGTCCGTGATGAATCTGCGGACCTCGCTCGGCTCCATGCCGTCGTGCAGCGCGAGGAGTACTTCCCGGGTGAGGCTCGGGAGGTTGTGAGCGAGTACGGCTTCCAGCTGGCGGCTGTCGGTGATGCGGCGCAGGGCGGGCAGCAGGGAGGCGATGACACCGAGCCTGACCAGCTCCTCGTCCGCGTAACGGGCGAAGAGAGGCACCGGCAGGGCGGCCGGAGCGGTCTCCGAGGCGACGGGCTCCTCGCCCGTCCGCCCACCGGTCGGCTCGGGGGCAGGGGACACCTCCGGAGCGAAGCCCGGTTCGGGACCGGGCTCCGGGCGGCGCGCAGGCATCGCCACCACATTGGCGCTGACCTCGCTCTGGTCGACGAGCTCGACGCCGCCCGAGACCGCGTTGATCTCCACGGTCAGCCGGGCGAGTTCGTCCCGGGCCGCCGGCCCGACCCGGACGGCCAGCAGACTGAAGCGGTTCTCCTCGGTCTCCAGGAGCAGCCCCATGCGGCTGCCGTCGAGCGCGGCGAGGAACAGGCGCCCGTTCCCGCCCGCCTCGCGCAGGAAGGTCAGCCGCAGCGCCCGGTTGGACCGGTCGGCCCGCAGCCGGCGGACGAAGTCGCCCACCGCGTTCTTCGTGGCCGCGTCGAGGCGCCGGATGTCCTCGTTGGCCTGCGGCGTGACCGCGACCTGCGTCCTGACCCCATGGCTCATGGCCGGTCCCCTCCCTCTCCGGATGCCTACTGCTGCTGTCGGTCGTCGAGCAGGGCGGCGAGCTCCGCCTCGTCCCAGCCGCCCGGTGCCCGGACCTGCCATCCCGCTGCCGCGCACTCCGCCATGTAGGCGGCGTCGGACGCGTCCTCGTCCAGGACCACCGCGATCCTGCGGTCCGGCCAGGCAAGTTCGAGCGGCCGGGAGATACCGGCGGTGTCCCAGCCCGCTTCGGCAGCCGGCACATCCCCGCGCTCCGCGAGCGCCTTGGCGAGGGCCTCGATCGCCGGATCGCCCACGTACGACAGCTCGCGCAGGACGAGTTCCCAGGCGGCGCGTTCCAGCGCTGTGGGAACCGCGGTGGCCCCGACGGCTTCGGGCGTGGGACGCCGAGTCGCCTCGGCGGCCGCCTCCCGCGCGGCCTCCTGGTCTTCCCGCTCCTGCTCCTGCTCCGGCACCACGAGCCCCGTGCCCGGCAGTTCTTCCCGCAGGGCCGTAAGGAGGCTGTCCGCCCGTACGGCCGTAGCCGCGAGCAGCCCCGCGTCGAAGGAGTCCAGTTCGCTGCGCGCGAGTTGGAGACCGTCGGCACCGGCGGTCCCGGCCGGATCCAGGAACTGGAGGACGTTCCCCCAGCACAGCCACGCCTTCCAGCGGCGCCGGTGCGTGTCGCTGTCACCGGCGACGGCCTCGGCGCGGTCGTCGAGCACGGCCAGCGCGCTCAGCCGCTGCGGCTTCACCCGGGTGTCGCCGATCAACGCCAGAGGCAGACCGGAGGAGTCGCGTACGGGAAAGAGCTTCAGCCCCTGACCGCTCACCGGCGGCCGGCTGTCGCCCCGCAACGTCGCCTCTATCCACGGCACAGCGGCTTCGGGAGACGCGTCGACGACCTCCTCCCGCTTCGCCAGCGGGAGCAGACCCGCGACACAGAGCCGGGCCAGCGCGTGCCAGCGCCGCAGATCCGGGTCGGCGAGGAAGCCGAGCAGGGCAGGGATGGCGCCGGCGAACAGCCGGTCGATCTCGGCCGGATTCTGGCGCTGCTTCGCCCAGCTGCTCCGGGCCCGACCGCCCGGCGAGTCATCGCCCGCCACGGCGTACGGCGGCCACGCGGCCTGAGCCGACGGCCCGGCGAGAGCGGGGGTGAGCGCCTGCGCGGCCTCGTCCCCGTCCGCCGCCGTACCGCGCCCCGCCCGGGCCCGCAGCTCCTTCTCCCAGGCCATGACGTCGTCCCAGGTGATCTGCCAGACCAGCGTGCCGTCGGCCCGAAGCCGGGCCCGCTTGGCGGCGTCCCCCGCGATCCGGTTCGTCGCCGCGGAGGCGTGCCACCGGTAGCCGTCCAGGTAGATGGCCACCGGCATGGGCGGCGCGCCGTCCGAGGTCGTCTCACCCGCGACGGGGCGCAGCAGTAGATCCGGCACTGTGCCCTGTGCGTACAGCGGCTTCTGCGCCACCGACTCCCACCGGATCGGCGAGCCGTCGCGCCGGCGCAGCGTGAACTGCTTGCCCTGGCGGCCGGTCGGGGTCTCCTCGTGCTCCACGTCGGCCTGGTTGGCGGGATCGGCGAGCCAGCGGTCGAGGCAGTCGATGAAACGGCGCTCCAGGTCGCTCTGCGCCTGCTGGGCGAACCGCCGCCGGTCCGCCTCCTCGGCTTCCTCGCGGCCCGCCCGGTCCTTACGGACGGGCTTGACGTCCCACCGGCTGCGCCCGTCCTCGCCGAGCACATCGTCGAGCATCCACAGGGCCTCGCGCCGGTCGAGGAGCGCGTACTCGCGCTCCGGCGCGTACCCCAGCAGACACAGGTGGCACGCGCGGCGGGCCCCGTCCTGGCACGGGCACTCGCGGAGATACTCCTGGGCAGCCGCCAGGACCGCCCGGAACTCCTCGCCCACACCCTCGACGAGCCGCTGGAGGTAACCGGTGCCGCCGGGCAGCGAGTCGTAGAGCACCAGGTAGTTGCGGGTCAGCCCGCTCTCGCGGTCCGGCTCCGTGCTGGGGGTCGAGCGGATGTGCGCCGGATCCCCGCCGTAGCGCAGCGCGAGCCCCAGGTGCAGAGCGGCGGAGAACGAGGCCAGCCGCTCCGGCACGTGCAGGGTCGCGGCGGGCAGCAGGATGCGCAGCGCCTCCGTGCGGTGCTCGGTGGCGGTGATCACCCGCAGGTCCTCGACCTGGACGGACCGGCCGCGGCGCCGCGTGGGGCACCAGGGCCGGTGGTGGGCCAACTCCGGGCGCCCGGCCAGGGATTCGGACAGCTCCTCCTGGACGGGGGCATGGTTGGGCTCACGGTCGGTGGCGCCGCCGCACAGCGGACAGAGCACGAAGGGCGTGACGGTGACCTCGGTGCCGGCGAAGAAGGTGTCCGGGTGGCGGCTCAGCTTGGCGGGCCCGAGGTTGAACCTCCGGATGACCGCCTCGCGTACGTGGTCGACGCCGAAGGTGGCGCCCGAGTGCCGCCAGCTCTCCTTGATCGCGGCCGGGTCGATGTCCACCGCCGTGGCGGTCGAGTAGTAACGCTGGTTGCGCGAGTCGTGGTCGTCGATGATCCGGGCGTCGTCCCGCTTGTCCCGGGAGGTCACCTTGTGCGGGACGATCACGTGATACAGCGCGGCCTTGCTGGCGATGCCGAGTCCGGCACAGCGGGGGCAGGCCGACTTGTCGGCCTCGGCGTTCTTCGTACGGACGTGTCCGCACTCGCGGCAGACCCGCCAGGCGACCACGGCCGAACGCGGGTCCTCCTCGTCCTCCTTGGGACGCGCCCCGAGGTCGAAGCCGTCGATCGTGTGGTGGTAGCCGAGAACGTAGTACGAGTTCCCGGGCGCCAGCTCGGTGAGCGCCGACTCGGACGGCCGCGTGTACGTCCGGGTCTCGGTGCGCCACTGCGACGCGGGTGCCTTGTCCGTGTCGGCGCCGTCGGTGCCGCGGGCGCGCCGCGCGGGCTCCTTACGGGTCAGCGCGGCCTCCAGCCGTACGCCGTCCTCCACGAGGCTGTAGTTGGGCAGCAGCCCCCACTCGACCAGGAACGCCTGCGCTCCCGCCTGCGCGAACTCCTGGAGCTGCTTGGCGACGGCCATCGCCTCCCGGGCGAGGTTCCGCTTCTCCCGGGCCTCGTCCTCCACGTTCTCGTGCAGCGCCTCCGCCGCCTCGTTGATCAGGGCACGGCGGTCCACGAGCTCGGCCCGCTCCGCCTCCCATGCCTCCTCGGCGTCCCGCAGCGCCTCGGCCAGCTTCCCCGCGGCATAGCGGTGCAGGGAGGCACGAGCGTCCTTGGAGACTCCCGAGTCCGGCACCCCGTCGATCTCGGGGAACAGCTTCAGGAAGTCGTCGACCAGGTCCCTCCGCCCGGTCACGGCCTGCGAGAACCGCCGCAGCCAGCCGACCCGCCCGAACAGGGCCGTCACCCGGTCGGGCAGCGGGACGACGCCCTCCAGCCGGCCGCGCGCGGCCAGGTCGATGAGATGGGCGACGTACTGGCGGCGCAGCAGCTCGCTTGCCGAAAGGAAGCAGCCGGGAGGCAGGATCCGCCCCGCGATCAGCTGCCGCGGCTCGGACAGGTGGTAGAGGGCGCGGGGGCTGGTGTCGGCGAGCGACAGCATGAGCGCGTTGCCCGTGGAGCGGCCCGCCCGCCCGACACGCTGGACGTATCCGGCGGTGCTCGGCGGCAGCGAGGCCAGCACGACCGCCTCCAACTGGCCGATGTCGATGCCGAGTTCCAGGGTCGGCGTGCAGGAGAGCACATTCGGGTCGGTGTGCCGGACGCCCTGCCGGAAGCCCTTCTCGACCTCCTCGCGCTCCTTGCGGCCGAGCACACCCGTGTGCTCGGCGGCGACCACGCTGTACGGTCCCGCCTCCCGGTACAGCCGCCGGTAGTAGTCCAGCCGGTAGTCCCGCCCGGCCCGGCCGGGAGCGTCCTTGGCGGGCACTGCCAGCTGCCCCGCGCAGCCCTTGAGCGGACAGGGCAGGCCCTGCCACACCCTGACCCGCTCCGGCGGCACTGTCTGCGTCCAGCCGCACTCCGGGCAGGCCAGCGCCGCGTGCGCCGTCTGCTCGTCGGTCAGCGGCCGTACCCGGATGTGCCCGGGAGTGAGCCCGTAGACCCCGTGTTCCTTGTGGTTGCCGGCGGCCTTGTCCTCTCCGGTACGCCGGTGGGCCAGGGCGCCGATCTCGGCGTCCGCCAGCCGTGGCAGCAGCTCGGCCAGGTAGCCGGCGGCGAGGGTGCGGTCCATGCCCAGACAGCGCTCGGCGAAGTCGGTGTACCAGCTCTCCCTGGTGTCGACCCGCTCGAAGTCCGTCCTGCCCGAGCGTGCCCCCACCAGGACGAACGCGGGCGCGTCCGAGTTCCGGCCGAAGGCCTGCATGCCCTCGGGCCGCCCTCCCCAGATCGTGTACCGGTTGCGCCCCTCGGCGTCGATGAACTTGTCCAGCCATTCGTGCCGGATGCCGCCGCTGATCCGCACATGCTCCAGGAGTCCGCGCACGAACCCCTCGAAGCGTCGGAGCCGCTCCGGCCCGGACACGGGCAGGACGGGCCGAGAGGTTTCTTCCTCGGCGACCGCCTCGTCCGCTTCCCGTTCCTCGGGGTCCGCGGGCAGCTGCCGCCGCAGGTGCTCCTCGTACAGCCCTTCGGCCAGCTTCGCCGCGCGCTCCGGGTCCGGCAGATACACCTCGGCCGCCACCGTGCGGGTGAGCTCCAGCGTCCGGCCCATCCTCGAGTTCAGCCCGAACTCCAGCAGGGTGTTGAACGCCAGCCGCTCACCGACCAACTCCCACGTCCCCTTGGGCAGCCGCTTCTTGCCGGCCAGGAGCCGCTTCACCCGGTCCACGTCGTGCAGATCGGGCGGCACGACCGAGGCCAGCAGCTTCTCCTTGTCCACGGAGGCCCGCTTCACCAGCGCGGCGATCAGCTCGTTGAGCGGTACGCCGTGCTCGGCGAAGGCCGGCTCCTGGGACGAGCGCTCCGCCAACTGCTCCTGGACGAGCGACCGCAGCGAGAACTTCCAGGCCCGCGACGCCACGAACCCGGCCCGATGGGCCGCGTCCTGCACAGAGTCGTTGAAGATCAGGGTCTTGCGCCGGTCGTTGCCCTCGGCGTCCTCCTTCGGCAGCTCACCGCCGGTGAACAGCTGAGTGACGGCCACCGAGGCGAGCGGGGCCACACCGGCACCGAGGAAGCGGATGCCCTGCGCCTGCCCGCACGCCGGACAACGGTCCTGCTTCGCGTACTCGTCCCGGTCGGCGTTGTCGAACCACGTCGTGACGAACACCCCGTTCTCCGGAGTCTCCGCGATCGAGCCGTCGGCGCGGAACACCTCGTCGGGGTCGATCTTGCGCAGCGCCTCACCGCTGTCCTCCAGGACGAGCACGGTCGCCTCACGGGCCGCCGTCCGCTTTCCGCGCCGCATGCTTCGGTCGAGGTCCAGCCGAGCCTGCCTCGCCGCCTCCGCGGGAGTCGCCGCGATGAGCGCCCGCACCCGGGCCTTGCCGTTGCCGCCGCCGGCGCTGAGCCGGTAGATGTCATCGGGCGCGGTGACCAGGGCGCGCGGGTTCCGCTCGGGGCTGATGGCGCTCCAGCCGGACCGCCCGCAGTGCCGGCAGTACGCCGACGGCAGCCGCCCGGCCCGCGCCACGGCGCGTCGCCGGTCCGCCTGCGCGGCGGAGACGACGGCGGCGGTGGCGGCCTGGTCGGCGTCCGTCCAGGAGAACACGGGCTTCGGTGAGACGAACCGCAGGACGCGGGAGAGCGAGCGCACCCACAGGTGCGTCTCGACGAGCAGCAGCGGCCGCTCCTCACCGTCGGGGGCCTCCGGGGAGCGGGCCACCGAAATCAGCGCGATGAACCGGGCCAGCGCCTCGGCGGCGGTCTCCGGGTCCTGTGCCGCCGTCACCCGCCACGCGGAGCTGGTGGGGAAGGCGGCCAGGATCTCCTCGGCCGTGAGCGGCTGGTCCACATCGGCGGTCAGCAGATCGTGCGTGAGCGGGTGCGCGAGGAGTCGGCGTCCCATCTCGCGGGCGTCGGACGTGTCGCAGCCGAGCACCGCGCGGGAGACGGCGTCGAGCCCGCCGTCGCCGGCGGTCGGATCGGGCAGCGCGACGAGATCGGCGGGGGAGGGCAGCGGCAGCGACAGGTCGACGGGGGAGAGGAACGAGTTCAGGTCCCGCCGGTCCTCCCCGACCACCGCGTCGTCCGGGAACCGCACGCCGAACACCTGCGAGGCCACGTCCAGCATGGCCCGGGGGCCACCCCCGCCGCCCTGGTCCTGCCGGTCGTGCACGGGCGACTCACCGAGCGTCGCCGAGGTCGCCACGGGGCAGATCGAGCCGAGCGGCCGTCCTTCCTCGGCGGCTCCCACGACCGCCCCGAGCCGACGCAGCAGCATGGCGACGTCGGTGCCCTGGGCGCCGTCGTAGGTGTGGAACTCGTCGATCACGATGTACGCGAGGTCGGCGTCGGTCCACAGCGGGGCGTCCTGCTGCCGCTGGAGCAGCAGGTCCAGCATCTTGTAGTTCGTGATCAGGATGTCCGGCGGATTCCGCCGGATCTCGGCCCGGTCCACCGCGACGCGCCCGTACGGCGAGCCGTTCTTGGTAGAGCTCGCCTCACCGATGTACAGCCCGGCGGTCACGTCCGCCAGGCGCTCATCGGTCAGCAACTTGCCGATCCGGTCGGCCTGGTCGCCGGCAAGGGCGTTCATCGGGTAGAGCAGCACGGCCTTGATCCCGTGCTTGCCGGCCGCCTTGGCGCGCCGGCAGTGGTCGATGACCGGGACGAGGAACGACTCGGTCTTACCGGAGCCCGTACCGGTGGTGACAAGGGTGGGCTGCGGGACGTGCCCGTCCTTGGTGGTCAGGCGGGCGAAGGCCTCGGCCTGATGCGCGTACGGCCAGAAATCGCCCTTGTACCAGTCGAGGTGCCGCTGCCAGCCGTCCTCGGCGGCGCGGAAGGGTCGCCGGATCCGGTGGTACGGCCCGCGGAACAGCCCGTCGGCCGGGTCCGTGAGGAAGTCGGTCAGCGCTTCCTGGGTGTCGGGCTCGGCCAGCGCGAACGTGGTCGTCAGATACTCGACGGTCGTGTCGCGCAGCGCCTGCGCGGCGAGTGTGGGTCTCATGGAGCCCGCCGGCCCTCCCCGTACGTCCTGCTCCGGGTCCTGCCCGGACTCGTGTCACCGACCAGGGTGATCGCTTCACCTCTGATCTCGACCACTTTACGTGCGGGGTCGGACAGCGGGGCTGGAATCGGCCGGGAGGGGCTGGTGGGAGGGGGGTGGGCGGCGCGGAGGTGTGTCAGTCGGCGGGCTGAGCCCGGGTGGCGGACGGCAGGGGGTCGACGACGAACGTCCCCAGCCCCACTTCGCCTCGAGTCCAGCCTTGTTCGCGGACCTGACGCATGGCCTTCGCTGCCGTGGCGTTCACCACGCCGAACTCCTGGGCGATCTCCAGAGTGGACGGCACGCGGCTCCCCGGCGGGTAGGTCCCACTCTCGATACGCCGGATGATCTCCGCTGCGATCTGTCTCCACAGCGGGCGGGTGCGATCAAGGTCCATGCTGCCAGCGTGGGTGACCGCAGGTTTCTGCGCATCCGTAGATAACCGTGGATAACTACGGCTATAGTGTGGCCCAACACACAAACGCCCCCGGGCGGCCGGCCAGGGCCGTACCCAGGGGCTCACCGAAGATTGGAGCTTCGGCTATGCGAAACCTTATCGCTGCGCTGCTCGCGTGGCTGCTGGGCGTGCTGGCGCCAGGTTCCGGGCGGCGCCGGTCCCGCACTCTGCCCGCCACCCCACCTTCCGTTCGGCGGGCGGAGGAGGTCCGGCCGGTGCTGCGCGAACGGTTCGACCCGCCTCGGGGACGGACCACGCGGCCCCGGTCCCCGCACGGGCTGATGGAAACGTTCGACGGAGAGACCACGGTCCTTATCCGCCCCTACCTGGTCGCGTACGAGCGGCAGGAGGAGCGTGCCGCCCGTCAGCGGTGGCGAAGGCTCAGCCTCGTGATGGCGGCGGACTTCGGGTTCGACCTCGATACCCGGGACGTGCACACGACGAGGGTGGCCTGGTGAGCGAGCCGACCCTCAACCCGCCATCGCGGAAGCCCATCCGCATGTGCGTGCGCTGCGGCCACATCACGGATGCGCCCGTGGTCGTCGCCGAGGTGCACCAGAACTCCGGGCCCGGGTGGAACGTGTACGCGTGCCCGGAGTGCGCGCCGCACTTCCCGCCGGTCCCTGATGCTCTTGACCTCCTCCGGGACGGCAGCGCCGGCGCCGGGACGGTGCCGAGTGACCGCCCGCTTGCGAGCCCCTGAGCGTCACGCCGAGAAGGGCGCGCCCTGCGCGCTACGAGCGCGCTACCGTGAACCCGATATCACCGAGGAGGACCCGATGACGACCTCGCCCATCAGCGACGCCGCGTTGCCGATGCCGCCTCTGACGGAGGCCGCGCTCCGGGTGGCCGTGAACCGTATCGACCTCGCTGCCGCTGTCGAGTTCGAGCAGGAGTTCCGGCAGGCATGGCAGGAAGCCATCCAGACCGACAGCACGACGCCCATGCACCTCTTCATCCGCAGGTGGGGGATCTGGGTGGCACTGCGCCGAATCCCGGAGAGGGCTGCCCGGCTGCATGAGCTGGAGACCGTCTCCGGGACCGCGGAGGACAGGGCCGTGCGGCGGGCCGCGTCGGCGGAGATCGGCCGGATGATCGCTGAGGCAGAGCGCGAGGTCGAGGCTTGAGCGAGTGGACGTGGGAGTACGACCCGGATGCCGATCATGTCGTAGGAGACCAGGGCGACGGGGCCAACCTCTCCCCGAGGGACAGGTCCGAGGCCGAGAAGATCGCCCAGGAGCTCGCGGATGCCGCTTCGGTCCGGTACCTGGGTCCGCCGACGCAGGACGAGCCTTTGGTGTCCCGGCTCAAGAGCTATGCGCGCGGCCTCCTGATCGTCTGGTACCAGGAGGACCGACGCGACGACGTCATCGTGGTCGTTCGCGTGACAGCGCCTTGGTCAAGGTGATCTGACTGGAGCGATGCTGCGGCCCCGCACCCTGCCGGGTGCGGGGCCGTGTCGCCTCGGCGCTCGGGGGAGCCACGGCAATGGTCACCACTGTGAGTGTCGACCGAGCAGAGGCCGCCGCTGCCTGGTCGTGCGTCCCCGTAGAGATGCGTGAACCTCGCTGGGCGTGTTCCCAGTCGTCGTGCGGTCCGTGGCTGTCTCGGGGAGCGCCGGTTACAGCCCGGCCGCCCGCCCTGTCCCCCTGAAGGGAGTGGGCGGACGCCTCGCGGCTGCGTGGGTTGCGGCTGGCCTACTCCTGGGCGGACCCCGGCGGCTCCGTGTCCCCGGGCTCCCAGCCGACGGCCCGCATCCGCCGCGTGAACTCGGCGTGCGCGGCCCGCATCTCCTTCACCCGGTCCGCCCGATAGAGCGGTCCCTCGTACCCGTCGGGCACGTTGGCTTCGAGCGGGAAGTCCTCATGCGAACTGAGCTGCTTCCAGGCGTCCTTCGGCTGGCCGTAGCCGTGCTGCTGGTGCGCCTTGGCGATCCGGCGTCCGGTTGCGTCGAACCACATGTTCTCCTCGTACTGCTGGAGTACGGGGAAGCGGGCCCGGTACATGGCGACGAGCTCGTCTGCGCTGATCCCGAGCCACACGGCTACGAGCGCGTCGATCTCGACGAGCGCGGCTCTCCGCGCGCATTCCGTGCGGAGGGGAGTGTCGCGGTTCCACGTGGCAGACACACCGTCACCAAGTGGGGGCAGGTCTGATGGCCAGATCGAGGATGCCGCCCAAGTGTCTGAGGGCCAAGTGCGGTGGTGCAACTTCGCCCAAATCCGTGAGTATGCGTTCGTTTGGCAATTAAGTCTGAGGGTTCGAAGGAGTAGGGAATTCTCCAGGGGGTGGCCTGGGGTTGGTGCGGGCATCGTCTGAGCCTCTGTCACCACGAGGTCTGAACGGCCGGTAGTTCGGAGAAAATAGTCCAGTGGAATCGACGCCCAAAATCCAGACGTCAGAGCAGTCTCTCGTTCCGTCGGCAACGACATGCTTTGGACCGTAAAGACATGTGCGGGCCCAGGCGGCATGAGCGATGCGAACAGACTACGCTCCGTATTTGATGCAATCTGGCGGCGCCAGGCGAGGCGGGTGAAGCGCGTGTAGGGGCGCGATGACCACGCCGACAGCTGGGCAGACTTCTCGGTTTCGCTGTCCGGGCATTCGGGTAGATGACGGACTATCCTGCTGTCCTCTTGCAACTCCCTTTGGAGCTCTGGATCGTCCCAGGTTCGCTTGGCGAGCGCGGCCCAGTACCTCTCATTCGTGCAGGTGATCGGCTTCCGGTAGTTGGTGCGTGGTACCTCATCCTCGGCCAGCTTTGTCGGGTCCCAGGGCTCTACCTCAAGCGAGGTGCGGGCACCTTCGATCGGCCGCTTAGCGAAGGGTGTGGCGATACCGAAGAACGGCCCCTGAAGGATGACGTCGTTCCAGTTCCGTGCAGGCCCGGAGTCCCAGGTGAAGTACCCGGCCGTCCGGTCGTTCTTCTCGTCGAATCCGCGGCTGATGCGAGGGTTCAGTGCGGCGAGTCGGTGTGGCCACCTGGCCAGCGCGGAAATGGCTGCTTCTTCGGATGCGGTGACGGGGAACAGGAGCTTGGCTTCCTCCACCGGGGGCGGCTCTTCGTCACCGGCCAACCTCTGCCAGCCGGCCAGAGTCGCACGGTCAACCGTAATGACGCGTCCTCGGTGCGGGCGCATGTCCCATACACCAGCGTGCTTAAGCCCTGGAATGTCGCCCGACCCGTCATGCCAGATCGACTGAGCGAGCATCGCCGGATGGAAGAGCCAGCTGACGTGCTCAAACCGGATGTCTCGCGGTGCCCCATAGACGTTCACGCTGAAGTGAGTGGTGTCACTCACGGGTGGGGCGAAGAGAAGTTTGGCGTTGACGAAGTCTGCGTGCAGTCGAAGATGCTGATAGGCAGCCCGCCTGAGCAGGCGCTCCTTGGCCCCAGTGAGATGCGTGGCCGGGTGAACCAGACCCGCCAATCCACGAGTGCCCGTCGCACGCCACGAGAGCAGGATAAAGGCGCGATACAAGTCAGGCTGCGTCCCGACCAACTCGGGATAGGCATCCGTCGATGCGAGGTAGGCAGAAATCGCCGCCGAGTCCGCCAACTCGCCCATGAATACCGAGCGCGCGTCGGACCTCTCCAAGATCGCAGTCTTGCGCGCAGCCCACGCTTCGTTGCTCGGCTTCTCCGCCAGTTCGAACCACGGCTCGAACTCGGCAAGTACCCCACTCTCCTGCCAAGTGTGCTTGACCCACGGCGGATTACCCACCATCAGGTCGAACCCGCCCCCCGCAAACACATGCGCGAAGTCCAGTTCCCAGTGGAAGAAGCCCCGCTCCTTCGCGATCCGGACCGCCGTCCCGTGCCACGGGAAGAGGTCCCCCAGGCTCAGGAAGTCCACCCAGCCCGAGATCTCGCTCATCTTCTCGTCGAGGGACCGCTCGAACTCGTCAAGTCCCTCAAGTCCGTTGATCTTCGGGATCTCGAACAGCGAGCCGGTGTCCTTCCCCGGCTCCACGTCCACTCGACCGACGACCGACTCCGCAAACTCGATCCACTCGTCCAGGTTTCGCAGCGCGACCTTCCGGTCGACGCTGCCCCTGCTGAGCTTCTTCAGGTCCTGCGCCCCGTTGAAGTAGTCCGGAGCCGTGCCGTCGAGCAGCGAGACCTCCTCCAGCGGCCAGAACCACAACGCGCACCACGCGTCCATGACCTGCTTGAGACGCCAGTACGGGCTGCCCTCCGCCTGGAGGGCCTGGCGGACGGCCTCCCGGTCCATCACCGGGGTCGACCGCTCGGCCCGTCCCTCCGTACCCCACACAGGGATGTCACGCGAGATCTCCTGCTCCGACAGCTCAAGCCGCAGCTTGACCAGGCCCCACAGGTACTCCACCCGCTCCGCGAGCGCCCGCAGGCGCCCCGTCTGCCCGTACGAGCCATCGTCCGCGCCCGCGCCGCGTCGCGCCGGCGCGGCCCGCTTCGCGGGAGCCGGCGCCGGGGCCTCGGCCGACGCCGCCGCCGAGAAGTCGAAGCCCGACTGTTCCCAGATCTCCAGGCCCAGATCCAGCGCGCCCTGCCCCGTCCGCTCCTCCCGCGCCAGCACCGTGGCCTGACTGGTCGGGGCCTTCTCCGACGCCGCCGACGTCTTCTTCTCGCCCTTCGGCGCCCGGCGGATTCCCGAACGCCACTTCTTCATCGCCTCGATGAGCTCGGGCTCCAGCCAGTCCGCGACCGCCCCGGCCACCACGCTCTGCCCCGTGGCCTTCCGGACCGACACCGAGTCGCCGACCGAACCCCACCCCAGCGCCGGCAGCAGGAACTGGTGCACCGGCCGGTGAACCCCCGCACCCCCCAGCTTCTCGGTCAGCGGGACCGCCCTCGGCGCCTGCCGATCAGCGGCCTTCAGCCAGCCGCCCTTGTCGAGGGACTGGCCCGGGTACACCTTCCGGGCAGCGCCGATCAGCGAGTTGCCCCGGTGCAGGTGCAGGCCGTACCAAGGCGCCCGCATGCCCGGGTACATGGTGTTGAGCCACAGGGAGATCTCCGCCAGCTCCACCGCCGTCTTGTTGAGGTCGACGCCGTACGCGTTGTGGAGGGCGATGTACGCCTTGACCTTCTGGAGTTCGCGCGGGTACTCCTCCGGGTCGATCTGCTCGCCCCGCTCGTGCTGGGCGAGCTTCAGGTAGAGCTCGGCCAGCTGGTTGACGGCCTCGTTGAGGAACGCGCCGGAGCCGAGAGCGGGCTCGCAGACCCGCCAGCGCAGCACCTCCGACGCCGTGACGTCGGACTTCTCCGGCTCTCGCGGGTCCACGCGGCCCTCGTCGTCCAGGCGGAAGCGGAGCGTTTGCTCGACGGTCGCCTGGGTCAGGGACTCGGGCGTGTAGTACGAGGCGCTGGTCTGCCGGTCGCGGCCGGCCAGGCGGTAGACGTACGAGCCGACCGGGTGCACCACCGAGTCGGGCTCGCCCGTCTCCGGGTTGACGCTGTCCTCCTTGACGAAGACGCTGTCGCCTGGCGTGTCCGAGTACAGCCCGCTCCGCACCTGGTCGGTCGTGATCAGCCAGGAGCCGCCCTCCGGGTTGCCGCCCTTGGCGACCTCGTACATCGGCTCGGTGGCGATGAAGCCGGTGTACGACATCAGGCCCTCGTACACCGCGCCGAGGTGGTTGATGCTGAGGTTTGCGTAGCTGATGAAGCCGCCGCGGCCCTTCCCGCGGCCCTCGACGAGCGTCAGGTGGCGAAGGACCTGGTGCAGGACCTTGTTGCGCAGCCGCAGGTCCAGGGGCTTCGCGGGGGCCGGCGAGCCGTCGGGGCGGGTCGGGTGCGGGTAGGGGATGGACTGCCCGACCAGCTTTATCGACTCGGGGTCGAAGAGGCGCGAGCGCAGGGCCTCGATGCGTACGCCCTCGTGGCCGTCGTCGTCGGCGAGCTCGGGCGCCTCTTCGAACCGTGCGCTCCGGTCGGTGACCGTGTTGGCCACGGGGTGGCCGGTGAACACCTTCTCGAAGAGGAGGGCCAGGGACTCGTGGAAGTGGAATCGGTCCCGGGACGCGCTGCCGAGCTTCTCCTGGACGACGAGCTCGCGCAGCCGGGCGATGCTGTACCCCGTCGCGTACGCCTCGCTCTTCACCGGCAGGATGTCGAGCTCCGGCCGGGCCTCCGCGTACAGCAGGAACAGGATCCGGTAGAGGTAGCGCAACGACTCCTCGGTCAGGAGGCGCGGCAGGTCGCCGGGTTCCTTCAGGGTGTCGGGCAGCCAGTCCGGCAGGTCGTCGGGGTGGACGCCGGACTCCTCGCGGGCTCGCCGCAGCACCTCGTTGGCGATGAGCTGGACGGACTTCTGGAGGCCGACGCGGAGTTCGGCGGTCACGCCCACCGAGTGGTCGCGGGACTCGGCGACCAGCTTGGCGATCTCGTCGTCCGAACCGTCCTCGCCGGGCCGCAGGGACGAGGCCGCGAAGATCGCCGCGATCAGGTCGATCTCGTTGGCCTTCGATCCCTTCGCCGCCTTGCGGGGGAGCGCGGTGTCCAGGTTGACCGCGAGATAGCGGCCGCGGGAGAACGCCTGCCGGTCGGCGAGGATCACCACGCCGCCGAAGAGGAGCAGCGCGTAGCGCGGGGCGTTCTCGGCGTTCAGCACCCACGAGGCCAGCTCGCGGACGGTCGTCAGCGTCTTCGACGCCGAGAGCCGGACCGGCGCGGGAAGGAGGTTCGCGGGACCGTCCCCGCGGGTGGCGTCCAGGTCCTCCGCGAAACCACCCGTCAGGACGAGGATGCCGGGCTCCGAGTGGGCCACGGGCACGGCGATCGGGCCGGTCGGGGTGTGGGCGGTGAAGTGCCCCGGTCGCGGGGTGAAGTCCAGGGCCTTCAGCAGGCGTTCGTGCCACCCGGCCAGGGCGGACCGCCAGGCGCCCTCGGGTGCGGTGTCGGCCTGTGCCTCGGCTTCGGTCTTCGCCGGTGCCGGCTGGAAGGCGGGCGGTTCCGTGTCCGGGCCCGCGGCCTTCAGTACGGCGGCGGCCGCCTCCTGTGCGGCGACGGCGGGGGCGTACGACAGCCCGTTGTACTTCTCCGCGTCCGGGCCGAGCTCCGCCCGTACGTCCATGTAGGGACGGGTGAGGTCGCGCAGGTTCTGCCGGGGCGTGGACTGGCCGTGGCGCTCAAGCGCCGACCACTCCTTGAGGGGGCCGCTCGCGAGCTGCTTCGGCAGGATGTCGTCCAGGTAGAAGGACGGGAAGTACTCGCGCTCGTTGATCAGGGAGTCGAACGTCACGCCTGCTGCTCCTGCTCGCTGTTCATGGGGGTGCGGTCGGGACGGGGATCCGGTCGCGGATTCATGCGCCGGGCTCCAGAACGGCCAGGACCCTGACCATCGGTTCGCCCGAGGTCCGCAGTCGGGCGGCGGCCTCGGCCAGGCGGTCCGCCGCGTCGTCGCGGGTGGAGCGCGTGAACCCAGGGAGCAGCTCCTGCCGCCAGTCGCCGACCTGCTTCTCGTACGCGCGCAGGGGAGCGTCGACCTCCCGGTCGGCCTTGTCCCGCAGATCGTCGAGTGCGCGGCGGGTCGCGGTCACGGCCCTGGGAACCAGCTGCTGAAGCTCGTCCAGGGAGCCCGGGGTGTAGTGGTCGGGCATGTCCGGGCCGATGCCCAGTTCGGCGAGCAGCTCCGGAGTGAGCTCCCGGACGCGCGGCTCCGGCTCGTCGAGCCGGTCGATCGCGAGCCACGCGACCAAGGTCGGCCGCCCCTCGGCGTTGGACCACACGCCTTGGGTGAGGACCACGGGCGCGGGCACGGACGCGGGATCGACCTGAAGGACCTGTGCCTGCTGACGGCCGAGGTGGACGAGCACCTTGTCGGTGATCCACTCGACCACCGGGTGGAGTTCGCCGACGTAGTGGGCGTCCGGCCACAGCGAGGACGAGTTCGAGTCCTCACGAGCCCGCTTCAGGGAATCGGCAGCATCCTCGCGGCTGAAGGTCAGCTTCATCCGGCGGGCGATGTTCTGGTCGCGCAGATAGCCGGGGGGCAGCACGTCGAGCCGGTCGGCCAGGTCCTCGGGCGTGTCGAAGCTGAGGTCGGTGCCGGTGAAGGCGGCGTCCAGGTGGAACGACTCCAGCTTGGCCAGCTCGTCCAGGCCGGTGCGTACGTACAGGAGACGGTTCCGTTCAGAGGCGCGGTCGAACATGCGCAGCTCGTCCACGGTCGGGATGTCGGAGTCCTCCGGGGCCGGCGCCGGAGCGGGCTCCTCCGGCGCGTCGGACCCGTAGTCGTCCAGATCCAGGTCCAGATCGAAATCGAAGTCGTCGTCGAAGCCCGCCTCGGCTTCCACATCCGTGCCGGGCGCGTCGGCCGCCTCTTCCACCGGGGCCGGGCCGGTGCCGAACTCGCTCATCGTCCGGCGCGCCAGGGGGAACTCGGCGCCCAGACCCTCGCCTTCGGCGAGCGCGTCGACATCGACGGCCTGGAGGTCGGCGACCGCCTCCTCGGGCGGGGCGTCGCGGAGCAGCGCCTCCATCACCCGGCGCTCCTCCTTGCTCCAGTCGTCCTCCTTCGTGGCGGCCTCCACCGCACCCAGCACCTCGTGGACCCGCGCCTCGCGGGCGAGGACCTTCTCGGCGACGGTCCGGTCGTCCAGGGCGCCCTCGGCCTCGCTGCGCAGGATCAGCGCGCGGAACTCGGGGTTCTCCGTCTGCCCGTAGCGGTCGATGCGGCCGTTGCGCTGCTCGACCCGGATCAGGCTCCACGGCAGATCCCAGTGGACGAGGTGGTGGCACTGCCGGTGCAGGTTGACGCCCTCGGAGGCGCCGTCGCCGGTCAGCAGCAGCCGTACGTCGCTGCCGGCCCGCGCGAACTCGTCCACGTAGTCCATCTGGACCGTGTCGGAGACCTCGCTGTGCATCACCTTGACGGCGGCCTCGCCGTCCTTGGCCTTCTTCCAGCCCAACAGCGCGGGCAGCACCGCACCGAGCCAGTTGAGGGTCTCGCGGCGCTCGGAGAAAACGACCGCGCGGGTCGGGCTGCCCGGTCCGACCTTGATCTGCCGGAGGTAGGCCACGAGGGCGGCGAGCTTGGCCGTGGCCACGCCGTCTGCGGAAGCCTGCTCGATCTCGCGGGCGAGTTCCGTGAGCCGCAGCAGCGAGGCGACCTCCGGCACCGCCGAGTGCGCCTCCGTGCCGGTCAGCGGCGGGTCGGTGACGTGCTTGTGCCCCTCGGGGAGGGCGTGGCCCAGGTTGGCCAGCTTCGCGCGGGCCGTCGCGAAGAGCGCGCGATGAGAGGACAGGAAGGACTTCAGGAGCACGTACGGGAAGAGGTGATCGGCCCCGCGCGGGTCCGGATTCCGCAGCCAGCTCTCGGTCAGCTCGGCGAAGACCCGCTCCTCCAGTTCGCCCGCCGAGCAGGGGATCGGCTTCGACTCGCCGCGGGGCGCCCAGGAGCCCGCCAGCGCCTTGGCGACCTCTGTGCTCACCTTCGTACGGCGCAGCATGAGGTGGTGCAGCTCGGACGCCTTCGGGTTCTGCTCGTCCTTGACGGCCATCGGGTCCAGGAGCCGCACCAGGCCGGTGAAGTCCCGCATCACACCGTTGTGCGGGGTGGCGCTCGCCAGGATCAGCGCGTCGGTCTGCTTCGCGAGCAGCTCGGCCAGGACGCGGCGGTCGCTGCCGCGGTTGATCAGGTTGTGGGACTCGTCGATCACGACGGCGTCCCATTCGATGCCCTGGAGCCAGGCGCCGTAACGCTTGGCGTTCTTCAGGGTGTCCATGGAGATGATGACGCGCTTGTAGTACGTGAACGGGTTCCGGCCGACCGGGATCTTCCGCTCGATCCGGGAGATGCCCACACTGTCCAGCCGGACGAGGGGCAGCGAGAAGCGCGTCCACATCTCGTGCTGGAACTGCTCAAGGACGGGCGCCGGAGTGACCACGAGGATGCGTTCGCCGCGACCCCTGCGGATCAGCTCACCGAGCAGGACTCCGATCTCCAGCGTCTTGCCGAGGCCGACGACATCACCGATCAGCAGGCGCGGCCGCAGCGGATTGGCGAGGGCCTTCTCGGCCGGCCGCAGCTGGTAGTCCATGCGATCGAGCAGAAAGCCCTCGGTGAGGGCGAGGCGGCGCTCGATTTGAGGGAGCGGGGTCTTGCGCAGCACGGCCTCCAGGAAGAGCCGGCTGCGGCGGAAGCCTGCGGACTCGTCGTGGACGAGCCGGGTGTTCTCAGGGCGGAGGACGCGGGGCATGCCGTCGAGCGAGGTGAGGAAGCGTGCCCGGTGCCCGCGGACCAGTTCGGAGGCGCCGACGGCCTCGATCAGGATCTCGCCGGCGCGGACCTGGCTGCTGCTGCGGACCAGCCACTCCTCGTCCCGTACCTCGATCACCGTGCCCGCCGGGGGCGGGCCGGAGGGGAGGTCGGACGCTGCGTCGGGCATGGCGGGCGGTTCCTTTCGACAGGACGGCGGGGCGCACGCCGTACTCGGGCGCGCGAGGTTCTGTTTCTACCGGGGACGGGGGGCGGCGCGGGCCCCTTTTGAAGCCTAAGCGGACAAACGCCCTCGCGATCCGGGGCCCTGCGAGACCGGGCCGCCGTACCGCGGCAGGTCAGAGGCGCCCGCTGTGGGCGTACTCCTTCCGCAGCCGCTCGGCGGCACGCAGGGCGGCAGACGGAACCACGGTCGGGTCGAGCGCCGCGGCGGGGGGCTGCGGCGGCGCGAGGCGGTAGCTGGTCACGGTGGGCTGCGCGGGGACCGGTGCGACGGCCGCCGGAGCCTGCTGCGCGCCCGGGTCCACCACGGTCGGCACGTACCCGCCGGGGGCGGGCTCGGGCTCGGCCGCCACGTCCAGGGGCTCCAGGTCCTGCGCCTCGGCCTCCAGGAACTCGTCGAACAGGTCGGGCACCCACGGACTGTCCGGGGCGGCGCCCTGGTTGACCGCTTCCTGGGCCGCCTGCTGGACGCCCGGGTCCGGCAGGTCGGAGAGTGCCTTCGGGGGGAGCTCGGGGATCAGACCGGACTCCGCCACGAGGGCCCGCAGCTGGTCCGCGGCGGCCTCTTCCGTCAGCCCGTGAACGGCGAGCAACTGGCGAAGGTCGCTCGCGATCTCGTCGAGGGACGGCCGCTGCGTCTCCACCTGCACCAGAATCCGGCCGAGCAGCGGCAGGTACGGTGCGTGGACGCCGTCCCACTTCGGCGCGGTGAGCAGGGGAGTGATCGGGTACGGCGGCCGCTTGGCAGCCGCGAAGAACATGACGGCTCCCAGCGAGTAGATGTCCGCCGACTCCGTCACGTGCTTGGTGTCGGTCGCCTGCTCCAGCGACATGTAGGACGGGGTGCCGAAGCCGACGCCCGTCTTGGTGAGAGCCGCGTCGCTGTCCCGCTCGGTGAGGACGGCGAGACCGAAGTCGAGGACGACGGGGCCGTCGGGCCCGAGAGCGATGTTGCCCGGCTTGAGATCCCGGTGCAGCAGCTTGGCGCTGTGGATGGCGCGCAGCGCGTCCACCAGGGCGAGGCCGAGCGCTCCGTACGGGCCCACGGCCAGGGGTCCGCAGGTGTGGACGAGTTTGTGGAGGGTTGGGCCGTGGACGTAGTCCATGGCCAGCCAGGGCTGCTCGGCGTCGGCATCGGCGCCGAGCAGCGCCGGGACCCGAGCGCTGGCCACCGTGCGCATCGTCTCGATCTCCTGCGCGAACCGCGCCCGCGCTTCCGCTTCGGAGTGCTCGGAACTGTCCCGCAGCTTCGACGGCTTGATCACCTTGACCGCCGCCAGGGCCGGCTGAGCCGACTCCTTGAGCTCGGCCAGGTGGTACCCCGTCTCGAGTTCGGGTCCGAGGTTCTCGAGCGCGAGCCTGCGCCCCAGGTACGTACGGCCCATCCCGCCCTGCCCGAGCACGGCGAGCAGCTCGAACGGACCCAGCACCGCCGGATCCTTCTCCTCGTTCAGCTCGTACATGGCTCGTGCCCCCCCGTATCGAAACCCTGATCGTGGTTTCGTCGGCGGTGCGCGTGGCCCTGGAGGAGCCGGACGCGCGGGAGGGCCGCGTCCGGCCGACGGCGCACACGGCTCGCCGGTCAGTCTAGGGCGGGCGCTCCGCTTCTCTGCTGGAACCGGAGCAGGTCAGGGAGCCGAGCGGCCGGATCAGAGCGCGTACTGGCCGAGAACCGCCGTGCGGGTCTTGAGCATCGGCTGAAGCTCCCGGCGCAGCAGATCGGCGTCCGGCTCGGGCAGCCTCAGCGAAGCACGACGCATCCGAACACTCCAGGTCTTCGGGTCTGGGAAGACCTGAAGCTGTGGGACGAGGTCGGCGAGGATCACTCCTTCGTGACGCGGAGCGAGTCCGTGCACCTGGAGGGTGCACCCGGAGGTGAAGTCACGGCCGCCGAACGAGACAGGGTCCGGGAGCGCCGCGACCTCGGAGGTGACGGTCGCCAGGCCCATGATCCGACCGCGATCGCGCCCCGGGTTCCGGTAGCAGCCCCTCGTCGTGTAGAGCAGGACCTCATCACCCTTCTCGGGGAGTCCGGTGCTGCGCCCGGTAGGGAAGGCCATCCGCTGGCTCTCCAGTACCCAGGCCAGGGGCTCGCGGTCGCCGATGATGATCAGATGCGTCGCCATCAGGCCCCGCCTCGCAGCTGCTCGCGGAGGTCCTGGAGCCGGACCTCGGGGTTCGTCTTGAGGACGTACTTGCCGTAGCCGTTGATGTCGACCCCGGTTTGCGCCTTGAGCGCGGGCGAAGGCTTGGGGAACTCTCGCCCGTCCTCGATCGCGAGCCAGCCGTCCGCCGTCACCGTGGTCTCATGGGTCAGCCCGCGACGCGGCTGGACGTGGATGAGCTTGTCCCCGGCCGTCAGCAGACCGGCCTTGATGAACGGCATCAAGTCTCCGGGCCGGCGCTCCGACGTGGCATCCGGCAGCCGACCGGAGCTTCCGAGGAGCAGCCGTCGCAGTACGTCGTTGGGGGTGTCCACCAAGGGTTCGCTCTGGCTCTGCAGGAACGCGAACACCTCGTCGTCGATCTCGATGGAACGCTTGGGCACTACCGACCTCCATCAATCTTTGATGCTAAGACTTTAAAGTTTAGAAGATTAGGCGGCTTGGTGCAAGAGCTGACAGGACTTCGGCCGGAGATGGCCGCGGCCACTAGCATGTTCCTTCCGTGACGCAGGGGAGCGTCCTTGTTACTGGGGGGTGTGGGGTGGCGCTCGACGGGCCCAGCCTGGGCAAGATGCTGGATGACGTGGCGGCGGGGAGGATCCAGCTCCCCGACTTCCAGCGACAGTGGAAGTGGGACGACGACCGGATTCGCGCCCTTCTGGCGACGGTGACGCTCGACTATCCGCTGGGCGTCGCGATGACGCTGGAGACGGGGGGCGAAGCTCAATTCAAGGCCCGCCCGCTGCACGGCACCGAGGTGGGCCCGCAGACCGCCCCGGAACAACTGCTGCTCGACGGCCAGCAACGGCTCACGTCCCTGTTCCAGGCGCTCAGGTCCGACCGTCCGGTGGAAACGACCGGCGCGCGGAACAAGCCGCTCAAACGCTGGTACTACATCGACATCGCCAAGGCGGTGGACGACACGGCGGACCGGGACGAGGCGATCCTTTCCGTCCCGGAGGACCGTGTCGTGCGGGGGTCATTCGGTCGCGGCACTGAGTACGACCTCACCACGCGGGAAAAGGAGTGCGCGAGCGGCCTTTTCCCGTTGAACCTGATCTTCGAGCCAGAGCAGACGGGGAAGTGGCAACGGGCCTACGTCAGCGGTGCCGACGACCGGTGGGACCTGTGGTCGGCCTTCCAGGCCCGGGTCATCGACACCGTCAAAGGCTTCAAGGTGCCCTTGATCCGGCTGCCCAAGGAAACCCGCAAGGAAGCCGTGTGCTCAGTGTTCGAGCGCGTGAACACCGGTGGCGTCGTGCTCAACGTCTTCGAGCTGCTCACGGCGACCTATGCCGGTGACACGCAATACGCGGAGCGCAACGGGGGCGAGGACTTCAGCCTCATCAAGGACTGGCAGTCCATCAAGAGCACATTGTGCTCGGAGCACCAGGTCTTCGGGACGACGGACAAGGACGGAAGCCAGGAGACCGGGCTGACGAGCCTGGACTTCCTCCAGGCCATCGCGCTGGTGCGAACGTACCAGCGCAAGCAGGAGTTCCTGGCTGAGCACCCCGGGGCGACCAACGCACCCGCAGTGAGCTGCAAGCGCCGCGACCTGCTGCACCTCCCGCTCGCCGACTACACGAGGATCGCGCCGCAGACGGCGGAAGCACTCTCCTGGGTCGGCCGGTTCCTCGCCACACAGCACGTGTTCCGTGAGCGCGATCTGCCGTACGGGTCCCAGGTGGTGCCCCTCGCGGCGATCGGCGTCCTCCTCGGGGACGCGGTGAAGCGCCCGGGTGTCCAGGAAAAGCTCGCGCGCTGGTATTGGTGCGGTGTGCTCGGTGAGCTCTACGGAGGAGTCACGGACACCCGGTTCGTACGCGACGTCGAGCAGGTGGTCGGCTGGATCAAGGACGGCGGTCCGGAACCCGACACCATCGTGGAGGCGACCTTCCAGGAACAGCGCCTGCATCGGCTCACCACGCGCAACAGCGCCGCGTACAAGGGAATCCATGCCCTCCTTCTCAAAGAAGGGGCGATCGACTGGTTCTTCCACGAAGAGCCGGTCACCGAGCAGTTCCTGATCGGGCAGTACGTGGACATCCGGCAGGTCTTCCCCAAGGCCTGGTTCGAGCAGAACGATATGGACGTCTCCCGGATGAGCAGCATCGTCAACAAGACACCGCTGTCCTATCGGGCGCTGCAGGCCATGGGGGCGAGTGCGCCGTCCGCGTACCTGCCCTCCTTCGAACGGCATACCGGCAGTCCGGGTGACTGGTTCGACGACATCGTCGGGACGCACCTCATCGACGCCAAGGCACTGCGCGAGGACGACTTCGAGGCCTTCTACCGGGACCGGACGGCGAGACTTCTGGAACTCGTGGAGCGTGAAATGGGCAAGGCCACGGTGCGTGAGGGGGCGAGCGATGCCTACGCCGGCTGAGGCCACTGTCACAGGACTCGAAGGCGTGACCCTGCCGATCCGGGGCCTGCTGTCCCTGTGGGGATTTCGGATCCGTGACCACGCGTCCGTCCCGCAGATCCGGCTCGACCTGACGAACGCCGGCCTGAACACCGTGCCGGACTTCGCGGTCGGTTCCCTGGACGACGAGGTCGCGGTCGTCCCGATCGTCCGTGATCGTGAAGCGGGTGCTGCCGTCGATGACGTGGACACTGGTGTAGAACAGGACTCGGCCGATGACCTGGACGATCCTGTCGGCATGTTTCCGCAGGCGGCCATGCGGGTTCACGATCTGCCGTGCGCCGGACGGGTCACGTCGGTCACTCCCGACGAGCTCCTGCCCATCGCGATGGGAAAGATGGTCGAGCACGGCTACTCGCAGCTTCCTGTAATCGACGCGTCAGGGACTTTGCACGGGGTTGTCACCTGGGCATCGATCGCACACATGCACGCGACGGGCCGTACGTCGTGTCTGACCCACGCGATCAGCAGCGAGTACGAGGTTGTCAACGCCTCCGCTCACCTGCTGCCGGTACTGCCGGTCATCCGCGCACACGAGTTCGTCCTCGTCCGAGCCGCGGACGGGCGGGTGAGCGGCATCGTCACCTCCGCCGATCTCGCCGGCGAGTTCGGCACGGTCGCCAGGCCCTTCTTCACTCTCGGGGAGATCGAGCGGCGGCTGCGGCGTTGTCTGGGACGCGTCTACGACGAGGCGGACATCCAGAAGGTGCACAAGAACAAGCGATCCGTCGACGAGATGGTGTTCGGCGAGTACATCCGTCTTCTGGCCGACGAGGAACGGTGGCACAAGCTCGGCTGGCCCGGTGTTGACAAGGACCAGTTTGTCGGGCTGCTCAGGCGCGTGAAAGACGTCCGAAACACGGTCATGCACTTCAACGCGCCGTCACTCAGGCCCGAACAACTCGACCTGCTCGACAGATTCGTCTCCATGCTGCGTCTCTACGACCCGGACTACGGAACGATCGTCACGGCGTGAAGAAGCCTCTTGATTGCACGGGTCGTTTTGTGACGGGGTCGTGCTCGGCTACGGTACTGCGCTCGACGACGGGGAAGGACGGGGACGCATGGTTTGGGAAGAGTGGGAGCAGGCCAAGGCCGCGGTGCGGGACCGTCACGAAGCCAGAACGCAGCTCAATCAGGTCTCTCCTGCAAGCGGATCCGACGACGGGGATCTCGTCGTGCACCAGGACGACCTGGGAGCCGTGGGTCATGAGGCATTCATCCTCCACGGCGAGCTGAAGAAGAAGGCCGATATCGCCGGAGCAGGTGCCGACAAGAGCGGATCGGGTTCCACCATGCAGGCCGCCGCCGCGCTTAAGAGCCACAACCTGGGCCTGGGCGCGGAACTTGAATCGACCGTCGAGGTCTGGAGCTCGCAGGTGAAGCACGTCCTGCAGGCGTGCGCGCACATCTCGAACCACCTCGACTACAGCAAGAAACGGCACGCGCAGGACGACGCGATGATCGCCGCCGAGCTCCGCGGCCGGACAGGTCCCGTGTCCGTCTCGGCGCTAAACGAGTACTTCAAGTAGGAGGAACCGTGGGGGACTTCTCCTATTCGGATCTCATGGCCCTGGACCTTGCCAAGCTAGGTGCCGCGGCCACCGACTGGAAGACGATGGCCGGCGACCTGGCCAAGCTCGCGACCGACGTCCGGGACGGGCTGGCCAAGAAAGCGGACGCGGCTCGGTGGCAGGGCGTCAATGCCACTGTGACCAGAGAGTTCGTAGGCAAGACAGCCAAGGAGTTCGCCGACCTGCAGATGGAGGCCGAGAGCATCGCGAGCGTCCTTGCGGACGCCCACGCCGAGCTGACGCGGTACCAAAAGCAGGCGCAGACCCTCACCGAATCGGCAGGCAAGGGAGACCCGTCCCACCAGCCGCCGGATCCCGGACTCCTGGTCTTCGACGGCCCGAACGGCACGGTCCGCGTCTCCGAGACGATGTGCACCCCCGAGGGCCCCGACCAGCGGACCAGGGACCGCATTCAGTGGTACGCGGACACCCTCACCGGCATCGTTCAGCATGCCGCCGAGGTCGACGCCGCGGCCGTACGTGCGCTCCGCAAGAGCCACGGCAACGACCCGCAGAACGCCGGCCACGCCCGGTACACCTCCCTTGACGAGGAACAGCTGCCGCGCGCCAATGAACTCGCCGGTCTCGGCAAGGACGCGAATCCGCAGCAGCGGGCGGAACTGCGGCGCCTGTGGGAGTCCCTGAGCCCGGAGGCACGGGCCCAGCTCTGGCTGGCGCGGAAGGATGACCTGATGGCGGCGGGGATTCTCAGTCCGACCATGCCGCAGATCGCGGCGGACGCCGGGGCCGGGAAGCATGACTCCGAGTCGCCGGGCTTCGAGGAGTGGGCCACCGAGCAGAAGATGAAGCTGCTGTCGGAGGGCGCCGACTGGAAGGGCATGACGGACGCGTCCCGCCACATGGCGCACTACCTGGGCAACAGTGGCAGTCCCATGAACCTGCCGGTGGACAAGATGATGTCGGATGTACCGGCCTTCAAGTCGTACGTCGACGACATCGTCCGGATGAACCAGGACGACTGGCGCAAGCAGGCCCTGGAGGAGTTCCGGAAGAACGGCGGGAAGCCGGTTGCCTTCCCGGTCGAGGCGAAAGCGCCCGAGGGCTTCTACTTCTCCAAGGAGACCGACGAGAACTGGTTCTACGCGGTGGGCGGAGCCAACTCCAATGTCACGGGTGTGGTGACGGCGGTTCCGGACGCGAACGGCAACCCCAAGATCGGCATCGATTACCAGGCCAACGTCTGGGACCGCTACAACTGGGACGAGGGCAAGGGCGTCAGCATCGGTCCGATGGAGATCCCCGACGGACAGATGGCCAAGCTGCACCGGGTGGGACTCGCCCAGGAATTCGACATGTCCGGCAGCAGCGGCGTCAAGCACTACGACCTGGGCTCCGCAGAGCCCAACAACGACCCGCTCCCGGGTCCCGAAGAGAGCAGGGACGGACGGATGAATCCCGGCCGAGAGCAACAGCAGGACCGTACGTCCCCGGAGGCGGGGAGGGGCAGCGCCCGGTGAGCGAGTTCCGCACAGGCAGGACCAGAACCACCCGCGCCGGCCGCTTCGCGGGCCGTGGGCGGCTCATCGCATGGGCAGCAGGGGGGGTGCTGGCCGTCTCACTCGGAGTGGTGGGATGCGGCGATCGAGGCAATGGCGGCGGTGGCAGCGACCGCGAGGCGGGACAGGCGTCGGGTTCCACATGGGCCGCGGGCATCACGCCCCAGTGGATGAGCAAGCAGATGGGCCTCACGGTGCCGGTCACGGCGCAGTCACCCAAGGCGGCGTACGAGATCACCTCGCGCTTCGACACGGGCCTGCTCACCTTCACGCTGAGCAGGTCCGAGGCTGAGACGTACCTGAAGGAGAACCCCCCGAAGGGCAAGTGGCTGGAGCCCACGGCAGCCGCGACCGACGTCGAACCCCATGACTTCGCCCACTTCGGCCTCCCGGAGCCGGAGACACTCAAGGACGGCGTGCGCTACGGCTATGTCTGCCCGAGCAGCGGCGCTCCCAAGGCCACCGACCCTTCCGGCGCGTACGACACGTCCGATGAGCGCTGCGTCCGCCTGTACGCACACGAGTACTCCCCGGACCGTACCCGCCTCTACCTCCGAGCCCATTACGAACCAGGGATCCGCCCCCTCCCGGTTACTCCGTCGTCATCACCGAACTGAGAGCTGGTACTCCCACGAGACTGCCCCAGGGCCTCTGGACATGTTCCGGAGGCCTTCGCGTTTCCCTGCTGCCCGCACCCCGCCTGGCATACAACAAGACCCCGCGTTCAGCGTTTCCGCTGATCACGGGGTCTTTTGGCACTTCCTGCGAAGTGCCCCCGGCAGGATTCGAACCTGCGCACACGGCTCCGGAGGGCATGGCTGGGTCGAGGTGGACGGACCCTCTGACCTGCGCGTTCTCCTAGGCGGGGTTACGGGGGAGTTGGTCTCACTCGCCACTCACTCGTAGAGGGTGCACTCGCGCATGGGGTAGGTGTTCGTCGGTTGACTGACCGGAGGCGCACCTTCGAGTGCAAGTTGGCGCCCTTGTGTCGAATCGGCGCACGTCAGACTCGGCGTTCACAGTAGAGCTGGCTGCTGGTGGCGCGTATGTGTAGCCGAGCGGCGGATGAGACCTCTAGACTTTCAGGCATCGATCCTTCGAACAGTGATCTTTGAGTAGAAGGAGACGGGGATGATCGATGACACCCAGATGCGCCTGTTGGCGCTTTGTTCGCTACGCGTCGATGCGAAGAGCGTGGACTGGTCCCTGATCGCTCGGTGCGCTCTGAGGGGGAAGCTAGACAACCTGTGCGAGGGCTTCATTCCGGAAGACTCCGCCGCAGCTCGCAAGGCTCTTCCGCTCCTTCGACAGGGCCTCGCTGAAGCCCCGCTGGCGCAGCACTATGGGCGTATCGAAGAGGAATTGGAGTTGGCTGCCACCGCAGGGGCCAGTCTGGTCACCGTGCTCGATGCGGACTACCCAGAGAACCTGCGTAACGCGGATGACCTCCCGCCCTTCCTCTTCTATCGCGGGAATCTGGACCATGAGGCGGATGCACGTTCAGTGGCCGTTGTTGGCAGTCGGCAGGTCTCAGAGATAGGTCTATCCCGCGCGCGAAGAGTGGCCCGGGAATTGGGGGAAGCGGGCTATTGCATCACTTCCGGCCTTGCTCGTGGTGTGGATGCCGAAGCGCACCAGACGGCTCTATATTTCGGTCGCCGCACTATCGCGGTAATCGGCACCGGGATCACCAAGTGCTACCCGAAGGAAAACTTCGATCTCGCAGAAGAGATCGCTGAGCGTGGCGTAATCTTGTCGCAGTTTTGGCCGTCCCGCCCGCCCGGTCGCGACACCTTCCCGCGCAGAAACCACGTCACCTCTGCAGTCAGTCTCGGAAGTGTGGTGATCGAGGCGTCGGGAACGTCGGGCGCGAAGATGCAGGCGCGTGTCGCGGCAGAGCAGGGCAGGCACGTGTTGCTGTTGCGCTCGCTCGTGGACAGTCAGCCATGGGCCCGGAAGATGGTCGACGCTGGCAAGGCAACGCCCGTGGCCGGAACCGAACAGATGCTCGAAGTCTTGGCCACTCCGGTGCGCGTGAACGAACCTGCGCCCATGCTGCAACTGCTATTCGACGCTGAGTGATTGCCTGCTACTGGATCGTGCGCTTAGCCTTCCCTGGGGCACAGCTGTAAGCAGGGGGTGGCGTTGTCGTATCGAAATTTCGTGCGTCCGGACGATCGTGGCTGGAACACAGGGCACTGGCTGGATTGGCTTCGCGGTCAGCGTGTGGCTCCGCCGGTCCTGCCGGCTGACGCCGGGGCGACGTGCCTCACCTGCCGCGCGCCTACTCCGGTGGGTAGCTTGGGGACGCCCTATGAGCGTTGCTTCAGCTGCAATAGCGTTGTCTCCTTGAGTCTCGATGGCTTCGTTCCGATCTCCTATTCCCTTCACGGTGGACTGGAGGGAATGTTGTGGCGAGCCAAGAATGAGTCGTCGTACGAATGGCTTCGGTTTCCTCTGGGTTCGCTCCTCTGGGCATTCCTTGCGCGTCATGAGTCGTGCATTGAGGCAATGTACGGTGGGTCCTTCGACCTGCGGATAGCGATACCGTCCCATGCTTCAACGCGAGGTGGACGAAGTCATCTTGATTCAATGATTGGTTGCGTGAAGGATTTTTCTCAATCCTGGAGTGAGGTGGCTCTGGTCAAGAACTCTCCTTCAAAGGCAGAAGGGAGACGTGCGAAAGTCGTAGATGGGCTGTTCTCTGCCGCACCGGTAGTTGAGGGGAAGCGCGTACTTCTCTTCGATGACACGTTTACCACTGGCGGCACATTGGCTAGTGCGGCGAACGCTCTGAAGGCTGCTGGGGCGCATACGGTCGTGGGTATATCTATTGGCCGCCAGCTCTCCAGTGAGTGGGAAGTGTCTAGGGAATTGGTTGCGACGCTCCCGCAGAGAGATCTGACGCTGGATAGCTGCGTAGTGCATGGCGGCCCGTCGCAGGATCCGTTCGCCGCACTTTTCGGGCGTGCTCGATGAGTATCTCGCTGGTCCTTTTCGACCTGGATAGCACGCTGATTGACAGGCAGATCGGGCTAGATAGCTGGGTCCGGGAGTTTTCCACAGTCCGCGAGCTTCCCGAGCCCAGCGCCCGCGTGATTTCGGACATCCTTCGTGCGCGAGCGCACCCACAGGATTTTGTGCGGGTCAAGCTGGCGCTGGGGCTTGCCGACTCAGTTGATTCGCTGTGGCGTTCCTACGTATCCGGCATGGCCCAGCAGGTCCACTGCTACGACGGAGTCCTGGATGGACTCAGGTCGCTTAAGGCGGACGGTTGGTCGATCGGCATCGCCACGAATGGAGCTCCGGACATCCAGTACGCGAAGCTGGACGGAGCTGGGCTTTCTGAGTTGGTCGATGGGGTCTGCGCGTCCGGTGAGGTGGGAAGGCGGAAGCCTGATCGGACAGTCTTCGAAGTGGCCGCTCGCCGCTGCGGAGCGCGCCTTGAGGACGGCGGATGGATGGTAGGTGACAACCCCAGCACCGACATGGAGGGTGGCCGGGCCGCAGGACTACGGACGCTCTGGGTGTCTGGCGAACGGCAGTGGCCTGAGGGTGTTGAAAGCCCGGATGTGGCAGTGCCCGACGTCCGAGCGGCCGTCGGGCACCTGGCTAAGTGGGGACGCTCTCGGTCGCCTCAGCTCTCTGGAGCGATGTGAAGCCGGTTTAGTGCTTCCTCGATCCCCGGCGGCTGTTCCTTGAGGATTGCCCAGCGCCCCAACACCTCTGCTGACGCATCCATCAGGGCGGCCGGCAGGCCGACGTCATCGAGGGCCCGCGCCGTCTCACGCAGCTCCGGGGCCCAGCGCCAAGCGCGAGCGGCTGTCTTCGGGATGTACGACGTCTCTGTCAGGTAGCTAGTCGTACGGCCCCGAGCGATGTCGAGGAGTTCCTCCTCCACGCCGTGGTCGCTGGCGAGGGCGTACGAGACGGCGGCGAGGACCCGGCTCGCCTTCTGATAGCTCGTGTAGGCGAGCTTCAGAGCCGATGCCTTCCCGATGCCCCCTTCGAGGATGAACGGCTGGACGGCGCTGCCATGGAAGAGTTGGGCCACGGTGGCGGCTGGTCCGTCCGGACCCGAGAGGTACAGCCGCGGCTTCTTCGCTTCGGATGGCGGGGAACCCACCACGGCACCGTCGACCACCGCGGCTGCACTCGGCATCAGTAGATCGCCGATCTGCGCCATGGTGGCTGGCGCGATGGCATTGGCATCGACGTAGACACCGGGAAACGACTCGGCGGCAACGGCTTGAGCGACCTCGATGGCGTTGGCCGGCGGGCAAAGGCTGATGATGACATCGCATCGCCCGCACAGTTCTGTGAGGTCTGCTGTGGCAGCGAGACCGTACCGGCGGGCCCTTTCCTTGCTTGCGAAGCTGCGTCCCTCCGCGCACCAGAGGACATCTGCACCTTGCGCCTTCGCCTGCGCTCCGACGGCGGCGCCCATGCTGCCGGGATGCAGGATTCCGAGGGTCGTCATCCGACCAGCCCGCGAATGTCTCGTTCCTCCGCGGTGGCCTTGGAATCGACCGCATCGCTGATGATCCGTGCCGTCTCGGCGGGGGAGTGGTGGTGTGTTTCGATGACAACAGACCAAGGCTCCGCCGCGTGGTCCAAGAGGTCTTGTCGAGTCTCGCGCCAGACCTCCAACCGCGCCTCCAGGTCCTTGTCGCCCCGCTCTTCGCACCGCGTCTTGGTGACGTCCACGGGGCACCACAGGAGCACCTTCACCCAATGGATTGGGTAGGGAGTAACCGCGCTGGCTCCGGCGACCTGGCCCATGTGCAGGACGGGAACCAACCCCTGCTCGACGAGTTCGGAGACTCCCTGCCGATCGATGGCGTACTCGGCCCCGTACCGGGCGTTCCGGTAGAGCAGATCGCCGGCGCGGTCGAGATCCTCGATGTGCTCGATGGTTGTCAGGCGGTACCCCGTCGTGCGGCCCGGTCCGGCCTTGAGCCGCTGGAAGAGCCGGTACTCGGGCCGGGCGCGGGAGAGCTCCGCGGTCACCGTGTCCTTACCGGCTCCCGGGGGCCCGTAGAGAACGACGCCGACGTCGGTCACAGGGCCCCTCCGCTCAGCACATCGCGGGCCTCGTCCACCATCGCGATCGCGGCGCCCAACTTGTTGTCCACGACAAAGTGCGGCCCTTGCGGGCGCAACTCCAGGTTGAGCGACGACAGGTAGTCGTCCCAGGACTCCATCTTCCACGCGTCGCGTGCAGCGCCCCGGAACTCGATGTACTCGCGCATCGACTCGGGGTCGCACTCAACCCATATGGTCGTGACGGAAACACGCTTCGAGCGGCACCGATTATGGAATCGCTGCATCCAGTCCGCCTGTGAGAACTCGGAGACGAAGGGGGCGTCCAGGATCGTGGAGGTTCCGCAGTCGACGTTGTCCCAGGCCGCTTCCATGAGGCAGCGATATTCGAGGGGGCGCACCTTCTCGCGGTAGAGGTCGGAGCTCCGGTCGTGCGCCTCGCCGCCGAGGGCGACCAGGAGCTGGTCGACCAGAGGTCGGGTCAGGGAGTCCTTGTCGAGGATCGGCCAGCCGGTCAGGCCGCCGAGGAACTTGGCGAACTCGGACTTCCCAGATCCGGCGAACCCGCCGACGAGCACGACTGAGGGAGTGTCGTCCCCGGTCCCTGTCGTGCGCCGGCGCCAGGCGTCTATGACGCGGTTGCGGAGCGCCTCGCCGTCGACGTCGGGGGTTCCCTCGCGAATGCTCCCAAGGGCGTGCCGTACAGCTTCGGTCTGGTCGGGCAGTTTGCGTTCCACGGTTACGGGCGCGGGGTTCAACGGGGCGTCCTCTCCGGGCAGAGGTCCGCGAAAGCCCAGCTGGGCTTCGTTGCGGTTGTAGAGACGGCAGTACGCCCGGCGGTAATGAGGGCCGGGGTACACCGTTCCCTTTTCGTGCCCCCAGATCGTCTGGAAGTTGGCTGCGATGTTGAAGTTATGCCGCTCGGCAATCTCCCGCAGCTTTTCCCCCGCGTCTTCCAGTGTGAGCCCGAACTTTTCTCTGTGCTGACGCAGGAGTTCAGGGTTCCAATCAGGGTGCTTGCGAGCCATCTGCCCCTCCTGGGTGGCTACTCGGAGCCGCGAGTGTAGCGGCCCGCGTAGGTCGGTGGAAATTTGTGATAGCGCACGTGTAAGCGGATGTATAAAACTGCTGAGACCTATTCAGGTAAGGCGCCGTGATACCGGCTTCGATCCCCGTCCGGTGAACTTGCAGCACATTCCGAGAGGGGGTGCTGATGCGGTACATCGGGGGTGGGGTCGCTCGCCAGGAGCGACCCCGAACGGTCTCAGGCCGAGGGCGACTGCTCCTCAACTGCGTCCAGCCGGGCACGAAGGTCACTGACCTCAGCCCTCAGGCTGTTGATCTGCTCTTGCAGGTCGGCGAGGGCGCTTTCGGGGCTGCCGAGCTTGGCCGCCGCGGCGGAGCCCGGCGTGAGGAACGCACCCTTCCCCTGGTGCGTCACTGCGAGTCCGTCGGTGCCGAGCTGTCGGATGGCAGCACGAGCCACGGTGACGGTCACGCCGTACTTCTCCTGGATCTCCGCCAGGGAGGGCAGCTTGCCCGTCTCCTCGAACTCGCCGGCCGCGATCCGCTGCCGAAGCTGTTCAGCCACCTGTTGATAGGCGGGCTTGCCGGTCCACTCGACCATCTGCACCCCAAGTCTCTTCTCTCGGTCTCTGCCTCAGTGTGCCCAAGCGGCAGGGAGAGAACCAGTGTCGCCCCGCCCTTGTTCCGTGAGGGTGGTTGACACACTCTGCCTCACAGTGCACTCTGAGGCAGAGTTGAGGTTCGGAGATCGCTCCGAATCTGGCTCGAAGCCGCGACCTGCTGTTTTCGGCAGGGAGGGCACCGCAGTGCTCGCCCGGAGGGCCCCGTGAAACGGATCCAAAGGAAGCGATTGCTCCTTGAGAACTCAACAGCGTGACAAGTAGGCGGGGGTCAGAGCCCCGCCCCCCGCGACGGACCGGGTCACGTCCGTCGGCGGCCACTTCTCAACGTGCCAGCCCTGGAGAACACCCCTCGCGGGTGCCACCTGGTGCGTGCCGCCCTGCTGGCGTCAGAGCAGTGACGATGACGCACCCGACTCCCGGGCTCGGGACCGGACGGCCGTGGCAGCGGCCGGCCGGTGAAGCCCTGTCCCTCCCCGGAACGGAGGTTGATGTGCACAGACGAAGACCCTGGGCGCTGCTCGTGCTGGACCGGCACGGCGGACATGCCCACCGCGTCCCCCTGATCCGCCGCGCTTCGGCGCACCGGGATAGCCGGTGATTCGCGGACGTCAGGTCACCTGCGCAGCGGTTGCTGCGGCCGGTTGCCTCCCTCGCCCGTCCGGGCCCCGCACGGGGTGCCGTACGGGCGAGGCAGAGGGGAGCCGGAACCAACGGCCCCACCCTGCCGCGCTGGGGCGGCTGCCTCTCACCACGGACCGAGGCCGCCCCGGCGCCCCTTCGACACGACCAGGAGCGATCACTCATGCGTACGTTCATCGGCGGCCATCAGGCCGTCAGCACCAACGACTTCGTGGAACTCGCCCTCGGCACCCCGGTGGAACTGTGGCTCGGGGTGGAGGGCGAGAACGAGGAGGAGCGCGCGGCCCGTCTGGACGCGGCGCGGGACATCCTCGCGGACAACCCGAACCTGCCGGACGAGGTGAGCCGGGTCGCCGCCGAGGCGATCGAGGCGTTCGCGCCGGAGCTGTTCAACGTCATCCCGCTGGTACGGCCGGCGGCCCGCCGCTCCCGTTCCCGGAAGGGAGCGGCGGCATGAGCGCCCGGATGCCCTGGGGCCCGGAGCTGGGTCTCGTCTGGCTCGGCTCGCTGATCGCGGTGACCAGTGCCGCGGGCGCTGTTGCGGCCCATCAGGCGTGGCTGTTCGCCGCGGCGGTTCTCGGGTTCCTCATCCAGCACATCGGCTGGGCGGTTCGGAACCGGAAGCTCTTCGGCGGTGCGCGATGACGGCTGCGACCACCGGCGAGCGGTCAGCGGTGCCGCCGCTGACGCGTCCGGAGATGGGCCTCGCCGGTGTCGGGGCGCTCGCCGCCGCTGGCGTCGGAGCCCTGGGGCTTATCTCCTCCTTCGACGCGGTCTCGGCGGCCGCGCTGCGGTGGGGTTTCGGTGAGCCGTGGATGCTGCCGGTCGGCATCGACGTGGCGATCCCGGTGTTCACCGTGGCCAACCTGCTGCTGATCCGGATGGACATGGCCCTCGCGTGGGTGAGGTTCGTGCCCTGGGTCCTGACCCTGATCACGTGCGGCCTGAACGTGGCCGCCGGGCAGGGGATGTGGGCGAAGCTCGCGCACGGCACGATGCCGCTGCTGTGGGTGGTGTTTTCCGAGATCGGCGCCCACATCTACGCCGTACGGATCGGGGCGGCGACCGGCCGCCGGATGGACAAAATCCGGGCCTCACGGTGGCTGCTCGCCTTCCCCTCCACGTTCTCGCTGTGGCGCCGGATGACGCTGTGGGAGATCACCTCCTACGCCGACGCGCTCTCCCGCGAGAAGGAGCGACAGCTCGCCCGCGCCGACCTGCGCGAGACATACGGCTGGCGGTGGCGGTCGAAGACTCCGCGCCGTGAGCGTGTCCTCCTGCGGCTCGGGGAACTTGCCCCCGACGGAGCCGTGGAGGAGCCGGAGCAGGAGCCCGCTGTGCCGCCCGTGCCGCCGCCGGCCGAGGAGCCGGACGAGCGGAAGCCGCGCAAGCGCACCACCCGCCCGAAGCCCAAGGGAGCGAAGCCGCCGCGTTCGGCGGCGGAGCTCCTGGCCGAGGCCCGCAAGCTGACCGCCGACTGGCCGCTGGCGGGGATCAACGCCGAGGCAATCCGCACTGCACTGCACTGCTCGGCAGCCAACTCTCGCGTTCTGCGCGACGAGTTGCTCGCCGAGCGGGCCAGCCGCCCGGAACTCCACTCCGTCGACACGAACGACGGCAGCGACACGGACGAGTCCGCCGAGACGGCCGAGGAGGTCGCCGCATGAACACGCTCGCCACGATCCTCGCCGCGACCGGCCCGCTCGCGGCCGGATGGTCCGGCCACGTGCTGTGGCTGCGCCGTCGCCTCCGCACCGCCCGCCGCGACCCGCTCACCGGGCTGCGGACCCGCGAGGGCTTCACTCGCCGGGCCACCGCGCTCCTGCGCGACGACAGGGCGGTGGTTGTCCTCGCGGACGTCGACCACTTCAAGCAGATCAACGACCGCCACGGCCACGCGGCCGGCGACGCCCTCTTGAAGGCCACCGCCGACCGGCTCGCCCACTACGTCGGCCCGAACGGTGTCGCCGGGCGCCTCGGCGGCGACGAGTTCGCGGCCGTCGTCCTGGACACCGACGGCACGGTCACGGACCTGCTCGCCGTCCTGCACGGGGTACTGGCCCGCCCCGCTGGCAAGGACAACCCGCACGTGGCCACCACGGTGTCCCTTGGCTGGGTCCGCGCCGCCGACTTCCCCGGCGAAGACCTCTCCGCGCTCCTCGGCCGTGCCGATGAGGCCATGTACGCGGCCAAGCAGGCACGTGCCGGGATCCAGCGAGCGGGGCTGAGGCGGCTGTTCGCCACCGTGGCCGGCCGCCGCTCCGGACGACACGGCGCCCGCACCGACGCTCCCGCGATCGTGGCGGCGGCATGAGCGGGCCGCTGATCGGTTCGCTGTGCACTGGTTACGGCGGGCTGGACATGGCCGTCCAGACCGTCTTCGACGGGACGCTCGCGTGGGTGGCGGACAACGACCCCGGTGCGTCCCGCATCTTGGCCCACCACCACCCCGACGTGCCGAACCTCGGTGACCTTACGGCCGTGGACTGGCACGACCTGGAACCGGTCGACGTCGTCATCGGCGGCTACCCGTGCCAGCCGTTCAGCACCGCGGGCAAGCGGAAGGGAGTGCACGATCCCCGGCACCTCTGGCCCCACATCGCCCGTGCCCTTGGCGTTCTTCGACCCCGACTCGCAGTCTTTGAGAACGTCGCAGGGCACCTTCGACTGGGATTCGACACCGTCCTCCGTGACCTTGCCGCAATCGGGTTCGATGCGGAGTGGTGCCTTGTACGCGCATCGGAGGTCGGCGCTCCCCACCAGCGGCAGCGTCTCTTCCTCCTCGCCACTCCTGCCGACGCCGCGGACCTCGGACACGAATGGGGCCGGGACGCACGGCGACGGGGGCATGGACCTGCGGACCGTCGTCACGCTCCTGCCCACGCCGAGCGCCTCGTTCCCGGGCACCACGGCGAACTACCGGCCGGACGGGACGCCGTACAGCAGTGGGTACGGGCTGACGCTGCTCGATGCGGCGCGGCTGCTGCTGCCCACCCCGATGCGAGCGGACGGGGAGCGGACGAGCCCGACGTTCGGCCGGGGCAACCCGACGCTGGCTGGGGCCGTTTCGCCCCTGCGATCGCCCGCTGGGAGGCTGTCCTCGGACGACGTGCCCCCGGGGCAACTGACGCTCGACGCCGTCTGAGCCCCGCCTTTGTCGAATGGCTCATGGGCCTGCCCGCCGGCCACGTCACGGAGGTGCCGGGGCTGTCCCGCACGGCGCAGCTCAAGGCGCTGGGTAACGGGGTCGTACCTCAACAGGCCACGGCCGCCCTAGGAGCTCTCTGGGCCCGGCTGGAAGCTCCCGCGGATAGGGGGAGGGCCGCGTGAGGTCCGAGCCGATCGCTGCCGCGGGGCTGTTCCGCGCGGTGATGGTGGCCGCTGGCCACCGCTGTCAGTGCGAGGGCAAGTGCGGCCAGCCGCACACCAAGGGCGAGGGCCGCTGCACCCGCGAGCACGGCCGCCACGCGGGCAAGCACGGCGGCCCGATCCGCCTCATGGCCGCCGCGGCCGACCCGCTCGCCACCGAGCTCGCCGCCGCGGCTCTGCCCGCGAGCGAGCTGCGCGCCTGGTGCCCGCCCTGCTTCACCGCCGCCCGCCGGGCCGCTCAGCGCGCCACCGCGGCGCCTGACGACGACCAGGGCGGCCTGTTCGACCTGTGAGCAACGGGGTCCGGTCACGACCGACCAAAGCAGCGGCCGGACCCCACACTCCCTCCCAAGAGAAGGAAGAGTCTCAGTGAAGCACCCCGACGACGAGAACGACTTCTTCGACCGACTCGAAGCCGACATGGCCACCACCGGGTCGCCCGACTCCGGGGCCGACGTGGTCGACCTCGACAAGGCACGATCCGCCCGCACCGAGTCGGCCAACTCCACCGCCGACGCGTCGCCCGACTCCCACACGGACGGGTCGGCCGACGAGTCGGGCGACCCGTCGGCCCGCCGGTTGGTCGACGGTCCGGCGCTCGCCGGACCCGGATACCTCGGCCGACTCGCGGGCGCGAAGCGGCAACGGATCGTCCCCGCGTGGCTGCGATCGACGGCCGAACTCAAGACCGCCACCCGCTGGGTCGCCAGCCACTACACCCACCTCGCCGGTTACCACGCGCTCCGCTCCCCGGTCTACGCCGGGCGCCTCGCGCTCCAGGCCCCGCGCGGGGCGGCGAAGTTCGTCGGCGGCACGATGCGTTGGGTCGCCGACCGCGAGGGCGAGCCCGTCCGGCTCGCCGCCGTCCGGCGCGAGGACGCCGGGGAGTACCTGAAGCTGTCGCGGCAGCGCGACGGTCGGGTCCGGCTGCGGACCCTGGTCGCCACCCTCGCCGCGCTCATCGGTATGGGTGCCGCGCTCGCTCTCTACGTCCTCGCCCCCGGCTGGCTCCAGGTCGTCTCGGTCGGTGCGCTGCTACTCGCCCTCGGGTCGGCCGGCGGACAGGCCGACGCTCCGGTCATCAACCGGGCGGTGGAGATCACCAAGGCGCCCAAGCTCACCAGCGACATCGTCCTGCGCGCGTTGGGGGCGCTCGGAATCCCGGCGATCAACCAGGCGCAGGGCAAGGGCCGGGACGGCTTCACGTTCACCGCCCCGATCACCCGCGACGGGCCCGGCTGGCGTGCGGAGGGCGATCTCCCGTACGGCGTCACCGTCACGGACGTGATCGAGCGCCGCGACAAGCTCGCGTCCGGCCTGCGCCGCCCGCTGGGCTGCGTCTGGCCCGAAGCCGTGCCGGAAGAGCACACCGGACACCTGGTGCTGTGGGTCGGCGACCAGGACATGTCGACCGCGCGGAAGCCCGTGTGGCCGCTGCTCAAGAGCGGGGCCACGGACCTGTTCAAGCCGGTCGCCTTCGGCACCGACCAGCGCGGACGCTGGGTGGAGATGACGCTCATGTACATCGCCGCCGTCATCGGCGCGATCCCCCGCATGGGCAAGACGTTCCTCCTGCGCCTGCTGCTCCTGATCGCCGCCCTTGACCCGCGGGCCGAGCTGCACACCTACGACCTCAAGGGCACCGGCGACCTCGACCCGGTCGGCGAGCGCGTCTCGCACCGCCACCGCGCCGGAGACGACGACGAGGACATCGAGTACGCCCTCGCCGACCTGCGGGAACTGCGGGACGAGCTGCGACGCCGGGCGAAGATGATCCGCTCCCTGCCCCGGGACATCTGCCCGGAGTCGAAGGTCACCAGCGAACTGGCCAATATGAAGAACCTGGGACTCCACCCGATCGTCGTCGGCGTGGACGAGTGCCAGGTCTGGTTCGAACACCCCAAGCACGGCGCGGAGTTCGAGGAGATCTGCACCGACCTCGTCAAGCGCGGCCCCGCCACCGGCATCGTGCTGCTGCTCGCCACCCAGCGCCCCGACGCCAAGGCCCTGCCGACCGGCATCAGCGCGAACGCATCGGCCAGGTTCTGCCTCAAGGTCATGGGCCAGCTGGAGAACGACATGGTCCTCGGCACGTCCTCGTACAAGCGAGGCGTGCGGGCCACGATGTTCTCCTGGAAGGACAAGGGCATCCACTACTTCGTCGGCGAAGGAGCGGACGCCCGGATCGTCTCCTCCGTCTACGTCGACGCCCCCACCGCCGAGACCATCGGCCTGCGGGCCCGCAAGCTCCGCGAACAGGCCGGCACCCTCTCCGGCCACGCGCTGGGGGAGTCGTTCGAGACCGCCGAGACCAGCGCGTACGACCTGCTGCGCGACATCCTCGCCGTCGTCCCCGCCGAGGAGCCCAAGGTCTGGTCCGAAGTCGTCGTGGCCCGGCTCGCCGAGCTGCGCCCCGACGTCTACGGCGGCTGGGACCCCGAGGGACTGGCCGCCGCCCTCAAGCCGCACGGCATCTCCACCACCCAGGTGTGGGGCAAGACCGAGAGCGGCAAGGGCGCCAACCGGCGCGGCATCGAGCGCTCCCGCATCTCCGCCGCCATCACGGACCGTGACGGAAGCCGGGACGCGAGCTGACACGGATCGCCGCTAGACCTAGCAGCAAGCCCCGCTAGGTCTAGCGGCACCGCTAGCACCCCATACCGCATCTGATCAGCACGCTAGTTCCTAGCGGGCTGACCTGCGCAGACCCGGAAAACCGCCGGAGAGGCCCCGATGACCCCCTTCCTCGCCGCTAGCGCACTCCTGCTCACCGTCACACTCGGTTACGTCGCTCTGTGTGCGGCCTCGCCGTTCGGCAACTGCCGCAAGTGCAACGGACTCGGCTTCGCCCTCAAGACGGACCGCAAGGGCAAGCCCAAGCGCGGCAAGACCTGCCGCCGCTGCAAGGGCCACGGCATCCGCATACGCGTCGGCCGCCACCTGTTCAACATCGCCGCCCGCGTCCACCGCGACGGCACCCGCTGACCCCGCAACGACAGGAGCCTGACATGAACTTCGAGATCTCCGCCGTCCTGCTCTTCGGCGCCGCGTCCGTCTTCGCCGTGAAGAGCAAGTCCTCCGGGGCCGGCGCCGCCATCGTGCTCTTCCTCTTCGGGTTCTTCGCCGCCGGGACCGGCGCGTACGAGCCGATCGCCAACCTCGTCCAGTCCTCCGCCACGGCCCTCTCCGACCTCGCCAACTAGCCGAAGGAGCCCGCGATGAACGAGCCGATCACCGTCCCGCACTGGCTCACCACAGCCACGCCGAAGGTGGCCCCCGCCCTCGCCACGTCCACGGTCCTGGTCCTCGGCCGGATCTGGAACGCCAACGGCGCCGAACACTCCGTCGGCAACGCCGCCCTCATGGTCGTCCTCGCCGCCGGAGCCGCCACGGCCGGCGCCTTCGCCGCGGCCGGCCACCGCGGGGACAGCACGCTCGCCGGAACCGCGTTCGCGACCTCGGGCGGTCTCGCCTTCGCCGGGGTCGCCGGATACGCCGACGGACTGTCCCTCCCGCTCCTGCTGTGGGTGCTCGCCACCGCCGTCGCCTACGGGCTCGCCGCCCGCTACTGGCGCACCGATCGCCGCGCCACCGTCGCTCACGAGCGGCACACGGCCGAGCGGCGCGAGGACCACGCCCACATCGAGCGCGTGGAAGCCCTGCGCGCCGGAGCCCAGATCGAGGCCGCCCGCACCGGCGCCCTCTACGCCGAGCAGCTCGCCACCGCCCTCCTCACGCGCGCGGCCCTGCCCGGCTTCGACCCGCATGCCCTCACCCGCGCCGGACTGCCCGAACTCCCCGCCAGCGAGACCACCAAGGAGCACTGACCCATGTTCGAGATCCGCGTGATCTGCGACCCCGACGACGCCGACCAGGTGACCGCCGCGCTCGGCGGCGCCTTCACCACCGGCGCCGTACGCCAGTACGCCACCCGCGACGGCCAGCGCGAGCGCCTCTACCTCACCGCCGACCTCCGAGCCGAGCGGTGGCCGACGCCAGAGGACGCCTACGCGCTCGCCCCGAGCATCATCAGCGAGATCGGCTGGACCGCCCGCACCGCCGCCGACAAGCCGTTCGGCAAGGGCCTCGGCCGCGAGTTCTGGCTCCGCAAGGCCGCGCTCCTCGACCGCATCGCGCTGAGCGACGAGAGCGAGCGCGTACGGAGCGACGCGGCGGAGATGGCCACCGAGGCGGCCCGCCGCCTCATGGACAGCGACGACACCGCGGTCATCTGTGACCCCCGCGCCTACGTCCGCCAGCAGTACGAGCGGTGGCTCAAGCAGAAGTAGCTGTGCCCGGGGCGGTCGCCTCTCACCACAAGACCGCGACCGCCCCGGCTCTCCGTCCCTTCGACAGAAACAGGAGAAACCCCAGCATGACACCTGAGCCCGCCCATGGGCAGTACGCCCCCGTGGTGCCGCTGCACAGCGCGCCCGGCAGCGTGGAGCGGATGGCACCGCACGACCGGGAAGCCGAACAGGCCGTCGTCGGCGCGCTCATGCTCGCGCCCGGCGTCATCGGCGACGTGAACGGCTCGATGGACCCGGCCGACCACTACGTGCCCGCCCACGAGACCATCCACCGCGCGATCCTGGCCCTGCACGCCCAGGGCCAGCCCGTCGACCCGATCACCCTCGGGCACCACCTGGAGCAGACCGGCGAACTCGTCCGCGCGGGCGGCCGGCCCTACCTCCACACCCTCATCCAGGCCGTGCCCTCCACGGCCAACGCCACCTACTACGCCGAGATCGTCCACGACCTCGCCCGGCGCCGCCGGAGCATCGAGGTCGGCACCCGCATCGTCCAGGCCGGCATGTCGGCCGAGGCCACCGAGGACGACCTCCGTGAGGCCCTCGCGCTCGGCGCCGCGACCGTCCCGGCCGCGTGGCCGGAGCCGATCCCGCTGGACCGTCAGCCGAAGCTGCCGCCGTTCCCCGTCCACGCCCTCCCCGGCTGGGTCTCGGACTTCGTCGTCGCGCTTGCCGAGGAGACCCAGACCCCGGTCGACCTCGCGGGCGCCCTCGCCCTCTCCGTCCTCGCGACCGCGGCCGGCGGCCGGGCCGTTGTCCAGGTACGCGGGCGGTGGCGCGAGCCCACGAACCTCTTCGTCGTCGTCGCCCTCGGTCCGGCCAACCGCAAGTCCGCTGTCTTCGCCGCCATGACCGCCCCGCTCTACGAGGCGGAGAACACGCTCGTGGAGGGCTCCAACCTCACGATCGTAGAGGCCGAGGTCACGGCCCGCATGGCCCGCGAGGCCGCCGACAAGGCCGCCGCTCAAGCCGCCAAGGCGGAGGGCCCCGAGCGGGACAACCTGGTGGCTGAGGCGATCGGCCTCGCCCAGACCGCCGAGTCCCTTACCGTGCCGCCGCGCCCGCGGCTCCTCGCGGACGACGCCACCCCCGAGACCGTCACCACCCTGCTCGCCGAGCAGGGTGGCAGGCTCGCGGTCATGTCCGCCGAGGGCGGCATCTTCGACATCATCGCCGGGCGGTACTCCGGTGTGCCCAACATGGAGGTCTTCCTCAAGGGCCACGCCGGCGACCGGCTGCGCGTCGACCGCCGGACCCGCCAGGAGTTCATCGAGGCCCCCGCGCTCACCATGGGCCTCGCCGTCCAGCCCAGCGTCCTGGAGGACATCGGCAAGAACCGCGGCTTCGACGGACGCGGGCTGCTCGCGCGTTTCCTCTACTGCCTGCCGGAATCCCTGGTCGGCTACCGGAAGATCGACCCGGACCCCGTTCCGCCCGCCGTTGGTGCGACGTACGAGCGGAACGTCTTCGCCCTCACGCTCAAGCTCGCGGAGTGGACCGACCCCCTCGTGGTCCAAGTGGGCCCCGAGGCCGATGCCGCCCTGGTTGCGTACGCGGAACGCATCGAGCCGCAGCTCCGGGCGAAGGGTGGGCGTCTCGGGCACATCGGGAAGTGGGCGGGCAAGGTCATCGGCGCCACGGCCCGCATCGCCGGGCTCCTCCACCTGGCCGACCACATCGACGGCGGCACCAACAAGCCCATTAGCGCGGCGACCATGCAGTCTGCGATCGAGTTGGCGGACTACTTCACCGCCCACGCTCTGAGCGTCTTCGACCTGATGGGCGCAGATGCCACCCTCGCCCGCGCCCGTACCCTCCTGTCGGTCCTGGAGGACAACGGCTGGGAGAGCGTCAGCCGACGCGACCTGTTCAGTAAGGTCTCACGCTCCGCCTTCCCCACGGTCGCCGAGCTGGAGCCTGCCGCCGCCGTCCTGGAGGACCACGGCTACATCCGGATCGAGACGCCGCCCCGGACCGGCAAGCGAGGCCGCCCGCCGGCGCCCCGCTACTTCATCCACCCCTGCGTCCGAGGGGCTCAGTCGTGAGCCACCGCGTGCTCTCCTGCCTCGGCCCCTTGCCGCGCAAATCGCAGAACCCGCAGAAGACCCCGGCCGCCCCCGCCCACCTGCAGCGACGGTCCCTCGGCGTTGTCGCCGCAGAAGTCCCTGAAACATCCGCAGTAATGGGCACTCGGCTCCCGGGACGTCCCCCGGTGCCCATTGGCACCGGTTTCTGTGGCGATTCCCGAGACTTTTGCGGCAGCCGCCATCCCGCTCCCAACGCCGCAGGTCAGACCTCAGATCCGCAGCAATCTGCGGCCTACGCGGTTTTTGCGGCGCCCGTCAGTCCCGTACTGCTCAGCCAGATGAGGAGGACCCGAGCCCATGGCGCGTGACGAGATGCTCACCATCGACCAGGTCGTGGAGGAGATCGGAGTACCCCGCGCGACCTTCTACAGGTGGCGTCAGCTGAAGAAGGGCCCCAAGTCGATCAAGTTCCCGAATGGCTCCGTCCGCATCCGCCGCTCCGAGCTGGAGCGCTGGATCGAGACGCTGGAGGACGCAGCGTGACCCACCGCAAGACCAGCACGACGACGGGTGCCCGCAACAGCGGGCGCCCGCTCGTTTCCGAGGCCGCCACACTCTCCACCGACGTCAGGGTGTGGAAAGTCAGCCAGGTACGCAGCAAGAAGGCGCCGTACCAACTCCGTTGGAAGGTCGCCGGCCTGGTGAAGACGGCCAGCTTCGCCACGGTCACCCTCGCCGAGAGCCGCCGCTCCGAACTGTGGCAGGCAATGCGAAAGGGCGAAGCCTTCGATGTCGAGACTGGGCTCCCGGAGTCCGAACTCCGGGCCGCGGCCGCGAAGGAGAACCAGCGCCCCGACCCCTCGTGGTGGGACTTTAGCCGCGAGTACATGGCGAGCCGCTGGCGCACGGCGGCGGCCAAGACGCGGGAGGGCCTCGCCGACAGTCTGGCCACGGTGGCGCTCGCGATGGTGGAGGTCGGGAAGAAGGCGCCGCAGCCGGAGGAGATCCGCCTCGCGATGCGGTGGGCGGTTGTCCCTGCGCATCACGAGGAGGACCCGCCGCGCGAGCTGGCCGCGGCCTGCCAGTGGCTCCAGCACCGTTCGCTCCGGCTGTCAGCCTTCACGGACCCGAAGGTGGTCCGGGACGTGCAGTACAGGCTTTCCTTCAAGCTGGACGACACTCCGGCGGCGGGGGAGACGTACAAGCGCCGGCGCCGCGGCTTCAACACGGCGATGGAGTACGCGATCGAGTGCGGGTACCTGGAGGAGAACCCGCTCCACGGGCGCAAGCGTTCCGGCCCTACGAAGGGCGACGTCGTCGACCCCCGAGTCCTGGTGAATCCCGTCCAGGGCGCCGAGCTGCTGACAGCGGTCTCGTACGTAGGCTCCATCCACCGCCACCGAGGGCGCCGTCTGGTCGCCTTTTTCGCCTGCCAGTTGTACGCGGCGATGCGGCCGGCCGAGGCGGTGGGACTCAGGGAGAAGGATTGCCACCTCCCCGACGCCGGATGGGGAACCCTCACGCTGCGGGAGACGCGACCGGTGTCGGGGAAGAAGTGGACGGACTCGGGCGAGCGCCACGACAAGCGCGGCCTTAAGTCCCGGGCCCCCAAGTCGGATCGCCCGGTCCCGATCCCGCCACTCCTGGTCAAGATGCTCCGCGCCCACATAGCGGAGTTCGGTACCGCAAGGGATGGCCGACTCTTCACGAACGAACGCGGCGGTGTCCTTGGAACCTCCAGTTACTGGAGGGTCTGGCAGGAGGCCCGACCCTTGGCCCTACCCAAGGACAAGGCTGACTCCCCGCTGGCCCACAGGCCCTACGATCTCCGCCACACGTGCATCACGAATTGGCTGAACGCAGGAGTTCCGGTGGCTGAGGTGGCTCGTCGGGCGGGTAACTCGCCTGAGGTCATCCACCGACGCTACGAGGGCTGCATTGACGGGCACCAAGAAATTAATAACAGGAAGATCGAGAGTGCTATGGGTTGGTGATGTGACGGCGTCCCCAGAATGCGGTCGACACGGCATGGCAACCGCATTTTGGGGATACGCTGAAATGATCCGAGTGCCGCCCCTTCGACTGGCCCAAGGTCTAGACAGGTCGGCCGTTCAACATTTCACTTAGCGCTGCCTTCATCTGTCTTTCGCTTTCTTTCAATCCGATGCTACGAAATATCCGAATGGCTTCCTCGTAGTGGATCTGAGCTTGACGGATGTCTCCAGACATCCATTCTGCGGCCCCTAGCAATCCGAGAGAGTTGGCCTCGAAATGCTGATTTGAGGTGCTTTGAAAGAAGCGGAGCGCTCGGTGCAGCGACTGTCGGGCCTTTTTGATTTTTCCGGCCTTGAGCTGTGTATGCCCCAGGTTCATGTAGTTGAGGTGGATTCCCGCCTCGTCTTGCACCTCTCTGTAACCAGTGAATGCCTTCTCGAAGCACTCTTCAGATTTCTCTTGCTGACCTAGCTGACTTAGAGTCAACCCCAGCCCAGCATGTGCAGATGCCTCCTGTCTCCGGTTTCCCGAGGCGCGATGATAAGGAATGGATGCACTGAAGGCGGCTGCTGCTTGCCTCAAGAGGCCGGATTCCCGATATGCAGAACCAAGGTTGGTTAGCGACACCCCGATTTTGGTAGGGTCTTGATTCTCTCTGGAGATTTTAACGGCGTCGATCAGGATCGGGATGGCTGCGCTGGGGCTGACATGCTCGCGAACTGCCGCGCCAAGGCTGGTCGTTGCATCGCATTGGCCGTCCAGGAAGCCGATCCTTTCCGCAATGGCGGCCGCCTTCCTGAGAGTTCGAATAGCTTCGTCAAGCCTTCTCTGGCTGGTGAGTCCGATTCCAATGTTGTTAAGAGCTCTAACCTGTCGCTCGGCGTCGCGATCTTTACGCGCTGCTTCGTAGGCGATCTGTGCCGATTGAAGAGCTTCGGTAGCGCGTCCCCTCAGGTCGAGGTAGACGATGAGGTGCATCGATATTGCGTACGCCTGCTCGTTCAGGTCGATGTCGCGAGCGAATCGCGCCGAAGCCTGTAGGTTCGCGCACTCTACGTCAAGCCAGCTCAAGGCATCTGCAGCTGACTGAAAGTAAGTCGGGTTGCTTTCGGGGCTTCCTCGCAGCGTGAGATCTGCGTTCAGTGAGGTCTGGTAGTACAGCTCGGCTAGACGGTCGAATACTTGTCGGCGCTCGCTATCGGAGACCTTTGCTCGACATTGTTCGCCAGCGAATAGATAGACGAGATCATGCATTCGCCACCGTGATGTGGCGGATCCGCGGGAAATGAGGCTGGCCTGGCTGAGTCGGCGCAGGAGTGAGCGAGTCTGCGCTACAGGTGTCCCGAGGACCGCCGAGGCTGCCTGCTCGGACATCTCGCTGCCCGGGTGGATGGAGAGACGGCAGAAGGGGTCCCGCAAAGCAGAGTCGAGGCGAGCGAGCGAGACCTGAAGGGCTGCCCTTACGGCAGTGTCCCCAAAGTGCAGGACATCAAGCCGGCTCTTCTCTTCCCGCAGTTCTGCCAGTAGGTCGTCGGTCGTGAGGTCAACGTCGTCCTTCAGGATTGCTGCCGAGATGCTGAGCGCCAGCGGAAGATGGCCACACAGCGTGCACAGATCACGGATCGGGCCGGGGGTGCGGAGGCGCTGGTCCTCAGACCCCAAGATCTGTGTGAGCAGGACGTCTGACTCATCTGGGCTGAGGCAGTCGAGGTTGATCGTCTCGATTCCTTCGAGTACCCCCAACCTGCTGCGGGAGGTCAGTACCACGCCATGGGCGTCTGCCCTGGGGAGCAACTCGGCGACCTGAGAGAGTTCGGCTACGTTGTCGAACACCATCAGCACCGGTTTGCCAGAGGCGTCGAGGGCGTCGAGCGTTCGGTGGTAGAGCGCAGCCTGGCCTTCTGCGGTACGCGGGATCTCGTCACCCGGCACACCAAGAACTGACAGGAGAGGTCCATACGCGATTCCGGGGCGGGCCATGCGCGTGCGATGCGCCGAGAACCCGTGCATGTCTGCGACGATCACGCCGCCAGAGAACACCGTAGACACATCGTGGTGCCTGACCACTTGGTCCACCAAGGACGTCTTGCCGACGCCGGCCATCCCTGAGACCAGGACTCGACGTCCCCTGGCGGTGGTCAGCATGTCCCTGATCGCCTGCTGCTCTTGCTTCCGGCCTACGAACCGGGGAGAGGCGCTGAAGGTTCCTGACAGCCGAGTGACGTGCAGTGATGACTCTTCGATGCGTCCTTGTGAACGAGCCTCAACGAACTTGTGGGTCAAGGCCAGGAACGACTGGATCGTGTCCTCGTTCAGTTCCTGCTCCCGCGGTACTGCGATCCAGCTGGGCGCCTCCTCGGAAGACTCAAGGCACTCTGTGAGGTTCGCCCAGAACAACTCCCTTGTTGCTACGTCGAACACGACGCCCAGGACAGGCAGCAGGCCGTTCTTCCAGTCGTTCGCATGTCCGTCGACAGGGATCGCGTAACCATGCGCCCGCTTGTACTTGTCGCCGCTCTTCACCTGGATGGCGATCGCGACACCAGTTCGCTCGCCGTCCTTGGTGAGCATGACGAACAGGTCTTCCCCGTAGTCGTTGCCGCCGTCGATCTCCTGGACGATCTGATCGTGATCTTCGAGGAGTGTGCGTAGAGCGTTAACTCCCGCCCGCTCGATCCTTCTGCTCTGGGTGACCCTTGCCGGCACCGTTCCCCCAAGTCACTGGCCAGTCGGTAGCTCGATCTTCGGCGAGGCTATCGGTGGTCTTGCGCCCGAGGAGGGGCTTTCGGACGCGATCGCGCCTCACGCACCACTCACGCGCGACCAGTGACACACAACGATGAAGGGCCGGACTCAGTGAGACTGAGTCCGGCCCTTCATCTTCGGCACTTCAGCAGGTCAGCGGGTTGATCACGCTGTCCGAGCTGGAGTGCCCCCGGCAGGATTCGAACCTGCGCACACGGCTCCGGAGGCCGTTGCTCTATCCCCTGAGCTACGGGGGCGTCCGCCGCTTCTCGCGGCGACGGGAAGAACACTACCAGCTCTCGGAGGGTGCCTGTGAACAGGTATTTCCGGGGCGTCACGGAGGTGGCGTTCGCTCGCACGGGTCAGAAGTGGGCAAAAGCCGGACGCGGCCGCTCCCCGCGACCTACTCTCGACGTGTGTCAGGGGTGTCCGGGCGGGTGCTGGTTGTGGACGACAACCGCGTGATCCGTCAGCTGATCAGGGTCAATCTCGAACTCGAGGGGTTCGAGGTGGTGACCGCGGCCGATGGTGCCGAGTGTCTGGATGTGGTGCATCAGGTCTGTCCTGATGTGGTCACCCTCGATGTCGTCATGCCCCGGCTCGACGGGCTGAAGACGGCCGCGCGGCTGCGGGAGGATCCGCGGACGAGTCATCTGCCGGTGGCGATCATCAGTGCCTGTACCGATTACGACACGTACGAGACGGACGGCGTCGGCGTCTCCGCCGCCGACGCGTTCCTGGCGAAGCCCTTCGAGCCGGCCGAGCTCGTGCGGGTCGTGCGGCAGCTCATGTACCGGGAGCCGCGGGAGCGGCGCGGGCCGCGGGACGAGGCGGGTGGGCAGGACGCCGGTGAGGAGCCGGCCGCAGGTGAGGGGCGACAGGGCGCCTGGAGCATGAGGCCGAACGGCTAGAGCGTGTTTTAGAAGTCGCTGGTGTGCTGGTTGGGCCGTCCGGGGAAGTCGCGGGCGGCCATCCAGATGGTCAGGCCGCGGGCGATCTCGTCGATGCTGGTCTCGATGGCGACATCGTGTTCGCGGCGGGTGGTGTCGCGTCGGACGACCTCGTAGCCGCCTTCGTCCAGGACCGCGACCGAGGTGAACCACACTGGGTCGTCCTCGTCGGGCTGGATGACGACGAAGGTGTTGTCCGAGCCGTTGAGGTCGTCGATCAGCATGAACAGTGCGTCCTCGGACGGGTCCTCGATGTGGTCGCCGCTCTCACTCTCGGCCCGGTAGTACGCAGCCCCCATCGGCCCTGTCTCCCCTCAACCCACTGACCTGATCGCGGACAGAATGACACGCAGGGCTGACACTCCCGGCAGGTCACAGCCACTCGTTGATCGCGGCGATGAGGACGGTCGCCTCGAAGCGGACCGCGAGTTTGTCGAACCGGGTCGCCACCGCCCGGTTCCGCTTCAGCCGGTTGATGCCGCACTCGACCGCGTGCCGGGCCTTGTAGTCCTCACGGTCGAAGGCCGGAGGCCGCCCGCCGGACTTTCCCCGACGCTTGCGGTGGCCGGCCTGGTCGGCAGGTTCCGGAATCGTGCAGCGGATCCCACGCCGACGCAGGTAGGCGCGGTTCGCGCGCGATGAGTACGCCTTGTCGCCACGAACCCTCAACGGACGAACCCGTGGCCGGCCCAGTCCGAGGCGAGGGACCCGGATGGCTTCCAGCACGGCCGTGAACTGCGGGCTGTCTCCCCGCTGACCCGCTGTGACCAGCAGCGACAGCGGCTTCTGTCCTTGCTCGCAGGCCAGGTGAATCTTCGTGGTCCAGCCCCCGCGCGAACGGCCCAGGCCGTGGTCGTCGGGTTCGGCCCGGTGGCCGCCCGGCGGTTCCTTCTGGGACTGGCCGTCACGCCGGGCACCGGCCGCGTGCTGATGGGCCCGGCAGATCGTCGAGTCGACGTTCACCTCCCAGGTGATCAGCCCGGCGGCGTCCGCCCGGGCCTGCAACCCGGTCAACACAGCCGACCAGACACCATCGCGCTGCCAACGGCGGAAGAGCCCGTAGACCGTCTGCCACGGCCCGTACTCCGCCGGCAGATCCCGTTACGGCGCACCGGTCCGCACCCGCCAGCGGATCCCGTCGATCAACCGCCGCCGGCACACCGACGGCCTGCCCAACACCGCGACCGGCAACAACGGCCCCAGCACCGCCCACTGGTCATCTGAAAGATCCCCTCGCCCCACACCGAGATCATCACGGCGCGAGGCGAGACACGGACCCCAGTTCTAAAACACGGCCTAGCTCGGGGTCGTACTGAACGGGTGGTGCCGTCCGCGCGGAACCTGTGGTTCCGACCCGCACCGCCCACATGCCGAAACCCGTTCGCGTTCCGACCCCCCTCCTCCCCTAGGCTGGTCCCGTGACCCCCGCGGACCTCTCTCTTACCGTGCTGCACGCCGTGCGCCGTGCGGTCGACGAGGGTGCGCTGCGGGTCGAGGTGCCGCCGCGCGTCAAGGTCGAGCGGCCGCGCGCCGGGGGAGTCGGCGACTACGCGAGCAGCGTCGCCCTCGGGCTCGCCCGGCCCGCCGGGCTCGACGCCCGCGAGGTCGCGAAGATCCTCAGGGAACGGCTTCACCCCCACCCCGGCATCCGTGCCGTCGACATCACCGGGCCCGGCTTCCTCAACTTCACCCTGGACGAGCAGAACGACACGCGCGTCGTCCAGCGCGTCCTCGCCGAAGGCGCCCGGTACGGCTACTCCACCGCCCTCGTCGGAAGCCACCCCCGGCTCCGCCCCTCCGCCGAGCCCCGCGCCGCCCTCCTCGTCGACACGGTTCTGCGACTGCTGCGCTCCCAGGGCGCCGACGCCGCCCTCGACCCCGACGGCGAGCCGGTTCCCGTACTCCCGGCGCCGTACGAGGCCATCGGCGACGATGCCGCCCGCTGGGCCCTGCTCCGGCCCGCCGCGCACGATCACGCACTCGCCGGCGCGCCCCTCCTCGTCCAGCACGAGCGCAATCCGCTCTTCCGGGTTCGGTACGCCCACGCGCGGGCCCGGCGGCTCGCCGACAACGGCGCGCGGCTCGGGGTCACCCCCGCGTACGAGCACCCCGTCGACGCCCCCCACCTGCTCACCCTTCTCGGTGACTACCCCGAGCTCCTCCTCTCCGCCGCCCGCCTCCGCGCCCCCGACCGGGTCGCCCGGCACCTGGAGAGCGTCGCCGACGCGCTGCTCGCGTTCCAGCACACCGTTCTGCCCCTCGGTGACGAGAAACCCTCGGCCGCCCACCGTTCCCGGCTCGCGCTCGCCGAAGCCGCCGGGACGGTGCTCGCCGGTGGCCTCTCCCTGCTCGGCATCAGCGCACCCGACCAGATCTGAAAGAGCCAGTCGTCATGAGCCGTTCCGCCCACCCCGCCGGGCCCCGTCACGCCGATGTCCTCCCCGAGGGGCACTACTCCGCGCCGCCCGCCGACCTCAACCACCTCGACCCGAAGGTCTGGGCCCGGACCGTCTCCCGGGACGAGCAGGGGCAGATCACCGTCGGTGGTCTGAGCGTCGCCGAGCTCCGTGAGCAGTTCGGCACTCCCGCCTACTTCCTCGACGAGTCCGACTTCCGCGCCCGCTGCCGCGCGTGGGCCGATGCCTTCGGCAAGGACGCCGACGTCTTCTACGCGGGGAAGGCGTTCCTCTCCCGTGCCGTCGTCCGGTGGCTCAAGGAAGAGGGGCTCAACCTCGACGTCTGCTCCGGCGGCGAGCTCTCCACCGCCCTCTCCGCCGGCATGCCCGCCGAGCGCATCGCCTTCCACGGCAACAACAAGAGCACCGAGGAGATCGAGAGGGCCGTCGAGGCCGGCGTCGGGCGCATCGTCCTCGACTCCTTCCAGGAGATCGTCCGGGTCGCGCACATCGCCGAGTCCCTCGGCAAGCGGCAGCGCGTCCAGATCCGCGTCACCGTCGGCGTCGAGGCGCACACCCACGAGTTCATCGCCACCGCCCACGAGGACCAGAAGTTCGGCATCGCCCTCGCCGGCGGCCAGGCCGCCGAGGCGGTGCGCCGGGCCCTCGCGCTCGACGGTCTTGAGCTCATCGGCATCCACTCGCACATCGGCTCGCAGATCTTCGACATGGCGGGCTTCGAGGTGTCCGCGCGCCGCGTCGTGCAGCTGCTCGCCGAGGTGCGGGACGAGCACGGAGTCGAGCTGCCCGAGATCGACCTCGGCGGCGGGCTCGGGATCGCGTACACGTCGGACGACGACCCGCGCGAGCCGCACCACATCGCCAAGGCGCTCACCGAGATCGTCACCCGCGAGTGCGAGGCCGCCGGGCTGCGGACGCCGCGGATCTCCGTCGAGCCGGGGCGGGCCATCGTCGGCCCGACCGCGTTCACGCTGTACGAGGTGGGCACGGTCAAGCCGCTGGAGGGGCTGCGCACGTACGTCTCCGTCGACGGCGGCATGTCGGACAACATCCGCACCGCGCTGTACGACGCCGAGTACAGCGTCGTCCTCGCGTCCCGTACCAGTGACGCCGAGCCCATGCTCTCCCGCGTCGTCGGCAAGCACTGCGAGAGCGGCGACATCGTCGTCCGCGACGCGTTCCTGCCCGCCGACGTGGCCCCCGGCGACCTGATCGCCGTGCCCGCCACCGGGGCGTACTGCCGCTCCATGGCGAGCAACTACAACCACGCGCTGCGCCCGCCCGTCGTGGCGGTACGGGACGGCGAGGCGCGCGTCATCGTGCGGCGCGAGACGGAGGAAGATCTCCTGCGTCTCGACGTCGGGTGACGAAAATAGTCATGTGATGGAATCCATGTCTCGCCATCCGGACAAAGCCCTGAAATGGACGTCCGGTGCGTGAGACTGGTTCCACCGTAGGGATCCCGTAGGGATACGACGCAGAGAACCGTAGAGATACGGATCAGTAGGTTCGAGAAACGAGGTCGGATGATGCGTACGCGTCCGCTGAAGGTGGCGCTGCTGGGCTGTGGAGTGGTCGGCTCAGAGGTGGCGCGCATCATGACGACGCACGCCGACGACCTCGCCGCGCGCATCGGCGCGCCGGTCGAGCTCGCCGGCGTCGCCGTCCGCCGGCCCGACAAGGTCCGCGCCGGCATCCCCGCCGAGCTGCTCACCACCGACGCCACCGCCCTCGTCAAACGCGGCGACATCGACGTCGTCGTCGAGGTCATCGGCGGCATCGAGCCGGCCCGCACCCTCATCACCACCGCCTTCGAGCACGGCGCCTCCGTCGTCTCCGCCAACAAGGCGCTGCTCGCCCAGGACGGCGCGACCCTCTACGCCGCCGCCGAGCAGCACGGGCAGGATCTCTACTACGAGGCCGCCGTCGCCGGCGCCATCCCGCTGATCCGGCCGCTGCGCGAGTCCCTCGCCGGCGACAAGATCAACCGGGTGATGGGCATCGTCAACGGCACGACCAACTTCATCCTCGACAAGATGGACACCTCCGGGGCCGGCTACTCCGAGGCCCTCGACGAGGCCACCGCCCTCGGTTACGCCGAGGCCGACCCGACCGCCGACGTCGAGGGCTTCGACGCCGCCGCCAAGGCCGCCATCCTCGCCGGCATCGCCTTCCACACCCGGGTCCGCCTCGACGACGTCTACCGCGAGGGCATGACCGAGGTCACCGCGGCCGACTTCGCCTCCGCCAAGGAGATGGGCTGCACCATCAAGCTGCTCGCGATCTGCGAGCGGGCCGCCGACGGCGAGTCCGTCACCGCGCGCGTGCACCCCGCGATGATCCCGCTCAGCCACCCGCTCGCCTCCGTCCGCGAGGCGTACAACGCGGTCTTCGTCGAGGCGGAGGCCGCCGGACAGCTCATGTTCTACGGCCCCGGGGCGGGCGGCTCGCCGACCGCCTCCGCCGTTCTCGGCGACGTCGTCGCCGTCTGCCGCAACCGTCTCAACGAGGCGACGGGCCCCGGCGAGTCCGCGTACACCCAGCTGCCCGTGAGCCCCATGGGCGACGTGGTGACGCGGTACCACATCAGCCTCGACGTGGCCGACAAGCCTGGCGTGCTCGCCCAGGTCGCGACGGTCTTCGCCGAGCACGGCGTATCCATCGATACGGTGCGCCAGCAGGGCAAGGACGGCGAGGCATCGCTCGTCGTCGTCACCCACCGCGCGCCCGACGCCGCCCTCTCCGGGACCGTCGAGGCGCTGCGCAAGCTCGACACCGTGCGCGGTGTCGCCAGCATCATGCGTGTTGAAGGGGAGTAAGGACCCATGACCAGCAAGGGCACCCACCAGTGGCGCGGCATCATCGAGGAGTACCGGGACCGCCTTCCGGTCACGGACACGACGCCGGTCGTCACGCTCCGTGAGGGCGGCACGCCGCTCGTCCCCGCTCAGGTCCTCTCCGAGCGCACGGGCTGCGAGGTGCACCTCAAGGTCGAGGGCGCCAACCCCACCGGCTCCTTCAAGGACCGGGGCATGACCATGGCCATCTCGAAGGCCAAGGAGGACGGCGCCAAGGCCGTCATCTGCGCCTCCACCGGCAACACCTCGGCCTCCGCCGCCGCCTACGCGGTGCGTGCCGGGATGGTCTCCGCGGTCCTCGTGCCGCAGGGCAAGATCGCGCTCGGCAAGATGGGCCAGGCCCTCGTGCACGGCGCGAAGATCCTCCAGGTCGACGGCAACTTCGACGACTGCCTGGACCTGGCCCGCGCGCTGTCCGACAACTACCCGGTCGCGCTGGTCAATTCCGTCAACCCGGTCCGCATCGAGGGCCAGAAGACCGCCGCCTTCGAGATCGTGGACATGCTGGGCAACGCCCCCGACATCCACGTCCTTCCGGTCGGCAACGCGGGCAACATCACCGCATACTGGAAGGGGTACCGGGAGTACGCCGCCGACGGCCTCGCCGCGCGCACCCCGCGCATGTGGGGCTTCCAGGCGTCCGGCTCCGCCCCGCTGGTGCGCGGCGAGGTGGTGAAGGACCCGGCGACGATCGCCACCGCGATCCGCATCGGCAACCCGGCCTCCTGGGAGTACGCGATCGCCGCGCGCGACGAGTCCGGCGGCCTCATCGACGAGGTGACGGACCGTGAGATCCTGCAGGCGTACCGCCTGTTGGCCTCGCAGGAGGGCGTCTTCGTCGAGCCCGCCTCGGCCGCCTCGGTCGCCGGTCTGCTGAAGGCCGCCGCCCAGGGCAAGGTCGACCCGGGCCAGACCATCGTCTGCACGGTCACCGGCAACGGCCTCAAGGACCCCGACTGGGCCGTCGCCGGCGCGCCGCAGCCGGTCACCGTCCCGGTCGACGCCTCGGCCGCCGCCGAGCGCCTCGGCCTGGCCTGAAACCGGCGCCGAGTCACCGCCGCATCATCGCTGGTGGGTTCTTGATCGGGGGTAAAACCCGATCAGGAACCCACACAGATGCACAGGTTGGCCCGCGACACGCATCGTGCGCCTCCTGTGCGCCCTATGTCGCCACAGAACCTTCCTTCGATAGGCTGTATCGAACCCGCCCCGCCGTATGTGTGCGGTGTTGTCGCCGTCGTCGCCCGTGAGGCGCGAACGGCCCCCGGGTTCCGTGTACTTCCTTCGAGTCACCCCGCACGTCAAGGAGATCATCGAGCGATGGCCGGTCCAGCGTTCCGCGCCGCCGCCGTACGGGTGCGCGTTCCCGCCACCAGCGCCAACCTCGGCCCGGGCTTCGACGCCTTCGGCCTGGCTCTGGGCCTCTACGACGACGTCGTCGTCCGGGTCGCCGACTCCGGGCTGCACGTCGACATCGCCGGAGAGGGCGCCGACACCCTGCCGCGTGACGAGAGCCACCTGCTCGTACGTTCCATGCGCACGGCCTTCGACCTGCTCGGCGGGCAGCCGCGCGGCCTCGAGGTCGTCTGCGCCAACCGCATCCCCCACGGCCGTGGCCTCGGCTCCTCGTCCGCCGCCATCTGCGCCGGCATCATGGCCGCCCGCGCCGTGACCATAGGCGGCGACGCCCGCCTCGACGAGGCCGGCCTGCTCGAACTCGCCACCGAGATCGAGGGCCACCCCGACAACGTCGCCGCCTGTCTGCTCGGCGGCTTCACGCTCGCCTGGACCGAGGTCGGCGCCGCGCGGGCGATCACGATGGATCCGCACGATTCCATCGTTCCGGTGGTTTTCGTCCCCGGAAAGCCCGTACTGACCAAGACCGCCCGTGGCCTGCTCCCGCGCACCGTCCCGCACGTTGACGCCGCCGCCAACGCCGGCCGGGCCGCCCTCCTCGTCGAGGCCCTGACCCGCCGTCCCGAGCTGCTGCTCGCGGCCACCGAGGACCGGCTGCACCAGGAGTACCGGGCGCCCGCGATGCCCGAGAGCATCGCCCTCGTGAACCGGCTGCGGGCGGACGGAGTGCCCGCGGTCATCTCCGGCGCGGGCCCCACGGTGCTCGCACTGGCGGAGCCGGGCACCGCCGACAAGGTCGCCCTGCTCGCGGGCGAGGGCTGGGCCGCCAACCGGCTCGACCTCGACCACTCCGGGGCGAGCGTCCTGCCGCTCGCGCCCTGACGCACGGGGGCCGTCCCCGCCGGGCGGCCCGCACGGTCCGCGCACGTCCTTGAGCCGGGGACCCGCGCGGACACGAGATCGCCGGTGAGCCGGACACGGGATTGCCGGTGACGGAGAGGGGGAATGTTTGTTGGAGCCGGTAGTGTTAACCTCAAGCTTGTGCACCCGACGTCTTCAAGGCGCGGTGCTGAGTGTCCCCATCAGGGACCACCAATTCTTCCGGGAGCCTCCTCCACTGCCTGAGCAGCCTGCCTGAGCAGTTTCGAGCACGCTCCGGAACCGGCACGACACCCCTCGCTCTTCTCTTGGTGAGGGCCGAGCAGGGGGCGCTCGGGCCGGACCCAGCACGTTTTCTCTCTTTCCGCCGCACCCGGCGGGACCACCGCCCCGACACGGCCCACCAAGCAGGGCCGATGCCGGACAGCACAACCGGTCGCCGAGCCAGATGGCCGACGTCCGCTCCAGGGAAGGACCCTTCGTGAGCGACACCACCGATCTGATGGGCGTGACTGCCGACAACAGTGTCGACGCCGCCGCGCCCGCCGCAGGTGCTGCCTCCGGCACCACCGCACGGCGCCGCCGCTCCGGCACCGGCCTCGAGGGCATGGTCCTGGCCGAGCTGCAGCAGGTCGCGTCCGGCCTCGGCATCAGGGGCACCGCGCGGATGCGCAAGGGCCAGCTGATCGAGGTCATCAAGGAGGCGCAGGCCGGGGGCTCCGGTGCCGCCGCGTCCGCCAAGTCCGCGGACGCCGCCGAGACCAAGCCGAAGCGCCGCGCCACCTCCAAGGCCCGTACGGGCGAGACCGCCGCCGAGGCCGCGCCGAAGGCCGACAAGGCCGAGCCGGTCGCCCAGCAGCAGATCGAGATCCCGGGCCAGCCCGCCTCCGACGACGCCCCCGCGGGTGAGCGCCGCCGGCGCCGGGCCACCGCCCCCGCCGGTTCGCCGGAGGGCGCCGAGCCCCAGGCCGCCGAGGCCGTGCAGGCCGTCAAGACCGAGGCCCGTACGGCCGAGGCCAGGACCGAGGCGCAGCCGCAGGCCGACGCCAAGGCCGAGGCCGCCGTCGACGGCGCCGAGGGCCGCGGCCGCCGCGACCGCGGTGAGCGTGGCGAGCGCGGTGACCGCCGCGACCGCCGGGACCGCCAGGACCGTCAGCGCGACCGCAAGGGCGACGAGCAGGGCGGCGGCCAGGGCGGCCAGCGCCAGCAGCGCCAGGGCGGCCCGCAGGGCCCGCAGGGCGGCCAGCAGGCCGGCCCGCAGGACGAGGACGACTTCGAGGGCGGCCGGCGCGGCCGGCGCGGGCGCTACCGCGACCGTCGCGGCCGTCGCGGCCGTGACGAGTTCGCCGGCGGCGGCGAGCCGCAGGTCTCCGAGGACGACGTCCTGATCCCCGTCGCGGGCATCCTCGACATCCTCGACAACTACGCGTTCATCCGGACCTCCGGCTACCTGCCCGGCCCGAACGACGTGTACGTCTCGCTCGCCCAGGTCCGCAAGAGCGGCCTGCGCAAGGGTGACCACGTCACCGGTGCGGTGCGCCAGCCGAAGGAGGGCGAGCGCCGCGAGAAGTTCAACGCGCTCGTGCGCCTCGACTCGGTCAACGGCATGGCGCCGGAGTCCGGCCGCGGCCGCCCCGAGTTCAACAAGCTCACGCCGCTCTACCCGCAGGACCGGCTCCGTCTGGAGACCGACCCGGGCGTGCTGACCACGCGGATCATCGACCTCGTGTCGCCGATCGGCAAGGGCCAGCGCGGTCTGATCGTGGCCCCGCCGAAGACCGGCAAGACCATGATCATGCAGGCGATCGCCAACGCGATCACCCACAACAACCCCGAGTGCCACCTGATGGTCGTCCTCGTCGACGAGCGTCCGGAAGAGGTCACCGACATGCAGCGGTCGGTGAAGGGCGAGGTCATCTCCTCGACCTTCGACCGCCCGGCCGAGGACCACACCACGGTCGCCGAGCTGGCCATCGAGCGCGCCAAGCGCCTCGTGGAGCTGGGTCACGACGTGGTCGTCCTGCTCGACTCCATCACCCGCCTGGGCCGCGCGTACAACCTCGCGGCGCCCGCCTCCGGCCGCATCCTGTCCGGTGGTGTCGACTCGACCGCGCTCTACCCGCCGAAGCGCTTCTTCGGTGCGGCGCGCAACATCGAGGACGGCGGCTCGCTGACCATCCTGGCCACCGCGCTGGTCGACACCGGCTCGCGCATGGACGAGGTGATCTTCGAGGAGTTCAAGGGCACCGGCAACATGGAGCTCAAGCTCGACCGCAAGCTCGCCGACAAGCGCATCTTCCCGGCCGTCGACGTCGACGCCTCGGGTACGCGCAAGGAGGAGATCCTGCTCGGCAGCGACGAGCTCGCCATCACCTGGAAGCTGCGCCGCGTGCTGCACGCGCTCGACCAGCAGCAGGCGATCGAGCTGCTGCTCGACAAGCTCAAGCAGACGAAGTCGAACGGCGAGTTCCTGCTGCAGATCCAGAAGACCACGCCCGGCGGCAACAACGACTGACGCCGACGCCGAGGCCGACACCGAGGCCGACGCCGAGGCCGAGAGGTCCGTCACACGAGGTCCGTGGGCTCCGCCTTCGTAATCTTGCTGTGACCTGCGCAAACGACCGCGCCCACCGAGTTCGCTCGGTGGGCGCGGTCGCGTTTCCGATGATCACTCACCGAAACCTCACAGCCTCCTATGCAACCCTTTCGGGTGGTTCGCCGTCACCCAAGGTGAACCGTTGGGCTAAGGGATGGCGATGAGCGAGCAGAAGACGAAGGGCCGAATACGGGCCGGCGGCGGCCGCCGCCGCAAGCCGCCCGCCAAGGGACGCCGCGCCGCGACCGTCGCCGCCTGGGGCGCCGCCGGCGTCGTCCTCGTCGGCGGTTCCGGGCTCGGCTACGTGTACGTCAAGCTGAACGGCAACCTCAAGGGCGTCGACATCAACGGGCAGCTCGGCAAGGACCGGCCCGACGACGTCGACAACGGCTCGATGGACATCCTGGTCCTCGGCTCCGACTCCCGCTCCGGCGCCAACGGCGAGTACGGCAGGGACGAGGGCGCGGCCCGCTCCGACACCGCGATGGTCGTGCACGTCTACGAGGGCCACAAGAAGGCGTCCGTGGTCTCCATCCCGCGCGACACCCTCGTCGACCGCCCGCGGTGCACCGACGCCAAGGGCAACAAGGTCGCCGGCGAGCACCGGGCCATGTTCAACACGGCGTACGAGGTCGGCGGGCCGGCCTGCGCCGTGAAGACCGTCGAGTCGATGTCCGGCATCCGCATGGACCACTACATCGAGGTCGACTTCACCGGCTTCAAGAAGCTCATCGACAAGCTCGGCGGCGTCGAGATCACCACGACCAAGGCCATCAGGGACTCCAAGAGCCACCTCGACCTCGCCCCGGGCACGCACACTCTGGACGGCGAGCAGTCCCTCGGCCTGGTCCGCACCCGCAAGAGCGTCGGCGACGGCAGCGACCTCGGCCGCATCCAGCTCCAGCAGGCGTTCATGAAGGCGTTCATCGACCAGGTGAAGAGCGTCGGCGTCTTCTCGAACCCGAAGAAGCTCTTCGACGTCGCCGACACCGCGACCAAGGCCATCACGCCCGACTCCGAGCTCGACTCCGTCAACGAGCTGATGGGCTTCGCGAAGGGGCTGTCCGGGCTCGGCGCCAAGGACGTCCACATGGTGACGATGCCGGTCCGCTACGACCCGGTGGACCCCAACCGCGTGGTGCCCCTGGAGGCGCAGGCGCGGCAGGTCTGGACGGCCCTCAAGGCCGACCGGCCGATCCCCGCCTCGGCCACGAAGGACACGGCCACCGGCAAGGCCGACGGCCTCGTGAAATAGCGATCCATGATGCCAGGAATAGTTCCGCGCCGACCCCGGTTTTGGGAGATGCGGCCGGTCCTGGCAGACTGGTACGTCGGCCCCGGTTCACGCATGTGCATCCCGCACGGCGACCCGGAGCCCTCCCGAAACTAGGAGACACCTTGAAGCGCGAGATCCACCCCGAGTACGTCGAGACCCAGGTCAGCTGCACCTGTGGCGCGTCGTTCACCACCCGTAGCACCCTGACCGAGGGCACCATCCGTGCCGAGGTCTGCTCCGAGTGCCACCCGTTCTACACGGGCAAGCAGAAGATCCTCGACACCGGCGGCCGCGTCGCCCGCTTCGAGGCCCGCTTCGGCAAGGCTGCGGCCAAGAAGTAGCACGTCACTGCGCCGGTCCTGGGTCGCTCCCGCACGGGGGCACCGGACCGGCGCTTTGCCGTCCCCGCAGTATTTCCCGCAGCAGCCCTTCACGAATTCACCCCAGGAGCACCCGATGTTCGAAGCGGTCGAGGAACTGGTCGGCGAGCACGCCGACCTCGAGAAGAAGCTCGCCGACCCTTCGGTCCACTCCGACCAGGCGAACGCGCGCAAGCTCAACAAGCGTTACGCGGAGCTGACCCCGATCATCGGCACGTACAAGGCGTGGAAGCAGTCGGCGGACGACATCGAGACGGCCAAGGAACTGGCCGCCGACGACCCCGACTTCGCCGCCGAGGTCAAGGAGCTGGAGAAGCAGCGCGAGGAGCTCACCGAGAAGCTCCGCCTGCTGCTGGTCCCGCGCGACCCCAGCGACGACAAGGACGTCATCCTGGAGATCAAGGCCGGCGCCGGCGGCGACGAGTCCGCCCTGTTCGCCGGTGACCTGCTGCGCATGTACCTGCGGTACGCCGAGCGCGTCGGCTGGAAGACCGAGATCATCGACTCCACCGAGTCCGAGCTCGGCGGCTACAAGGACGTCCAGGTCGCCGTGAAGACCAAGGGCGGCAACGGCGCCACCGAGCCCGGCCAGGGCGTCTGGGCGCGGCTGAAGTACGAGGGCGGGGTGCACCGCGTGCAGCGCGTGCCCGCCACCGAGTCGCAGGGCCGCATCCACACCTCCGCGGCCGGTGTGCTCGTCACGCCGGAGGCCGAGGAGGTCGAGGTCGAGATCCACGCCAACGACCTGCGCATCGACGTCTACCGCTCGTCCGGCCCCGGCGGCCAGTCCGTCAACACGACCGACTCGGCCGTCCGCATCACGCACCTGCCGACCGGCATCGTCGCCTCCTGCCAGAACGAGAAGAGCCAGCTCCAGAACAAGGAGCAGGCCATGCGCATCCTCCGTTCCCGGCTGCTCGCCGCGGCGCAGGAGAAGGCCGAGGCCGAGGCCGCGGACGCGCGCCGCAGCCAGGTCCGCACCGTCGACCGCTCCGAGAAGATCCGTACGTACAACTTCCCGGAGAACCGCATCTCGGACCACCGCGTCGGCTTCAAGGCGTACAACCTGGACCAGGTGCTCGACGGCGAGCTCGACCCGGTCATCCAGGCGTGCGTCGACGCCGACTCGGCCGCCAAGCTCGCCAACGCGTAGGACCGCGACGCTCAAGGCCCCGTACGGCAAGCCGGCGGACGACGCACGACGCACGACGCACGACCTTGTAAAGCCCCACCCGCACCACGGAGGACCAGCGTGAACCTGCTGCTTGCCGAGGTGGCCCAGGCCACCCAGCGGCTGGCCGACGCCGGCGTTCCCTCACCGCGTTTCGACGCCGAGGAGCTCGCCGCGTTCGTGCACGGCGTCAAGCGGGGGGAGCTGCACAACGTCAAGGACGCGGACTTCGACGCCCGCTACTGGGAGGCCGTCGCCCGCCGCGAGGCGCGCGAGCCGCTCCAGCACATCACCGGCCGCGCGTTCTTCCGCTACCTGGAGCTCCAGGTCGGCCCCGGCGTCTTCGTGCCCCGGCCCGAGACCGAGTCGGTCGTCGGCTGGGCCATAGACGCCGTGCGGGCCATGGACGTCGTCGAGCCGCTCATCGTCGACCTGTGCACCGGCTCCGGCGCGATCGCCCTCGCCATGGCCCAGGAGGTGCCGCGCTCGCGCGTGCACGCCGTGGAGCTGTCCGACGACGCGCTCGTGTGGACGCGGAAGAACGCCCAGGGCTCCCGCGTCACCGTGCACCAGGGCGACGCGCTCACCGCGCTGCCGGAGCTCAACGGCCAGGTCGACCTGGTCATCTCCAACCCGCCGTACATCCCGCTCACCGAGTGGGAGTACGTGGCACCCGAGGCCCGCGACCACGACCCCGAGATGGCGCTCTTCTCCGGCGAGGACGGCCTCGACACCATCCGCGGCATCGAGCGCACCGCGCACCGGCTGCTCAGGCCCGGCGGGCTCGTCGTCATCGAGCACGCGGACACCCAGGGCGGTCAGGTGCCGTGGATCTTCAACGAGGAGGCCGGCTGGGCGGACGCCGCCGACCACCCCGACCTGAACAACCGGCCGCGCTTCGCGACCGCGCGCAAGGCAACCCCATGACCAGGCAGATGCACGTGTACGAGGAGGAGCGGGACTGATGGCTCGGCGATACGACTGCAACGAGGCGACGGACCGTGCGACGGGTCTGCGTGAGGCCGCGTCCGCCGTGCGCCGCGGCGAGCTGGTCGTGCTGCCCACCGACACCGTGTACGGGATCGGGGCGGACGCCTTCAGCTCGGAGGCCGTCGCGGACCTCCTGGCCGCCAAGGGCCGGGGCCGCAACATGCCCACGCCCGTCCTCATCGGCTCCCCGAACACGCTGCACGGCCTGGTCACGGACTTCTCCGAGGCGGCCTGGGAGCTCGTCGACGCCTTCTGGCCCGGCGCGCTGACCCTCGTCGCCAAGCACCAGCCGTCGCTCCAGTGGGACCTCGGCGACACCCGCGGCACCGTCGCGATCCGGATGCCGCTGCACCCGGTCGCCATCGAGCTGCTCACCGAGGTCGGCCCGATGGCCGTCTCCTCGGCGAACCTCACCGGGCACCCGTCGCCGGAGAACTGCGACGCCGCGCAGGGCATGCTCGGCGACTCCGTCTCCGTGTACCTCGACGGCGGCCCGACGCCCGGCATCGTGCCGTCGTCGATTGTCGACGTCACGGGCAAGGTGCCGGTGCTGCTGCGCCAGGGCGCGCTCAGCGCGGAGGAGCTCCGGAAGGTGGTACCCGACCTCGAGGTGGCGAATTGACCGCCCCTGAGGGGCGTGGCATAGCGGGGCACGAGTACGACCGCAGTACCTTCCGCATCCTCCACGTCAGCACCGGCAACGTCTGCCGCTCGCCGATCACCGAGCGGCTGACCCGCCATGCCCTCGTCGACCGGCTCGGCGACCCCATGAGCGGCGGCCTGATCGTGGAGAGCGCGGGCACCTGGGGCCACGAGGGCGCCCCGATGGAGGCCAACGCCGAACTCGTCCTCGCGGACTTCGGCGCCGACCACACCGGCTTCGCGGGCCGCGAGCTCCTCGACGAGCACGTCATCCGCGCCGACCTGGTCCTCACCGCGACCCGCGACCACCGCGCGCAGGTCATCTCGATGGGCCACTCGGCGGGCCTGCGCACCTTCACCCTGAAGGAGTTCACCCGCCTCGTCCGCGCCATAGACCCGGCCACCCTCCCGGACCCCCTCGGCACCCACGGCACCGTCGACCGCGCCCGCGCCCTGGTCCGCGCGGCCGCCGCTCTACGCGGGTGGCTCCTGGCCCCGTCGGCGGAGGCGGACGAGGTGAACGACCCGTACGGGGCGCCGATCACGTTCTTCCGCTCGATCGGCGACGAGATCCAGCAGGCGCTGGACCCGGTGGTGACGGCGCTGACGGGCGTCCCGGCGAAGCGCTGATCCCGCCGGCCGGAGGCCGGCGCAGCGGCTCGAAGCCTGGGAGGCCCTCTGGGGCCGAGCAGTGCGAGAGGCGCGTCGGGATGGGGGCTCCAGCAGGCGCTGGACCCGGTGGTGACGGCGCTGACGGGCGTCCCGGCGAAGCGCTGAGCGGGGCTGGTCGGGGTTTTGACGCGTCGGTAGTCCCAGTGCACCAACTCGGGGCGCGGGGCGGCTCTGGCGTGCCTACAGTGGATTTCTAGGCCCCGCTCACGCCCGGAGTGCCCCCATGCCGGTCACCGCTCCACCCGAAGCCGAGCACGAGCTCGACGTACTGCGTCGCCAGGACCCCGAGGTCGCCGATGTGCTGCTCGGGGAGGCGCGGCGGCAGGGGGACAGTCTGCAGCTGATCGCCGCGGAGAACTTCACGTCGCCCGCGGTGCTCGCCGCGCTCGGGTCGCGGCTCGCCAACAAGTACGCCGAGGGGTATCCGGGGGCGCGGCACCACGGGGGCTGTGAGTACGCCGACGCGGTCGAGCGGATCGCCGTCGCCCGGGCGAAGTCGCTGTTCGGGGCCGAGCACGCGAACGTACAGGCGCATTCCGGGTCGTCGGCCGTGCTCGCCGCGTACGCCGCGCTGCTGCGGCCCGGGGACACGGTGCTCGCCCTGGGGCTCGCGTACGGCGGCCACCTCACACACGGCTCGCCGGCGAACTTCTCGGGCCGCTGGTTCGACTTCGTGCCGTACGGGCTCGACGCCGAGACCGGGCTCGTCGACTACGAGCAGGTCGCCGCGCTCGCCCGGCACCACCGGCCGAAGGCGATCGTCTGCGGGTCCATCTCCTATCCGCGGCACCTCGACTACGCGACCTTCCGGGCCATCGCCGACGAGGTCGGCGCCTATCTGATCGCCGACGCCGCCCACCCCCTGGGCCTGATCGCCGGCGGCGCCGCGCCGAGCCCCGTCCCGTACGCGGACATCGTCTGCGGCACCACGCACAAGGTGCTGCGCGGTCCGCGCGGCGGCCTCGTGCTGTGCGGCGAGGAGCTGGCGGCGCGCGTCGACCGGGCGGTGTTCCCGTTCACCCAGGGCGGCGCGCAGATGCACACCATCGCGGCCAAGGCGGTGGCTTTCGGGGAGGCGTCGACGCCGGCCTTCACGACGTACGCCCATCAGGTGGTCGAGCACGCCCGCGTGCTGGCCGCCGCGCTCGCCGCCGAGGGCTTCGCGCTGACGACGGGCGGCACGGACACCCATCTGATCACCGCCGACCCCGCGCCCTTCGGCGTCGACGGCCGCACGGCGCGCGCCCGGCTCGCCGCCGCCGGCATGGTGCTCGACACGTGCGCGCTGCCGTACGGGGACGGGCGCGGGATCCGGCTCGGCACCGCCGCCGTGACGACGCAGGGCATGGGCTCGCCGGAGATGGCGAGAATTGCCGGACTGTTCACCGCCGCGTTGCGGGACGACCCGCGGGAGACGGCGAAGGTACGGGCGGAAGTACGCGAGCTTGCCGGCCGATTTCCCCCGTATGGCCGGTGAATGGGCGGGAAAGCGGGCCGTACGGAACCGTTCGCGGGCCCGGGGTGTCCTCGACCATGGGGACGGCCCGGCTAGGGTGTGGGGCTGAGATGGCCAGCGATTCCTGTGGGGCAGCCCGTGCGTGATTACCTGCTGACGCTCTGTGTCACGGCCGCGGTGACCTATCTGCTGACCGGTCCGGTGCGGAAGTTCGCCATCGCGACCGGCGCGATGCCGGAGATCCGCGCCCGCGACGTGCACCGAGAACCGACTCCGCGGCTCGGTGGCATCGCCATGTTCTTCGGCCTGTGCGCGGGCCTGCTGGTCGCCGACCACCTGCAGAACCTCAACAGCGTCTTCGAGCTGTCCAACGAGCCCCGCGCGCTGCTCTCCGGTGCCGCCCTGATCTGGCTGATCGGCGTCCTCGACGACAAGTTCGAGCTGGACGCGCTGATCAAGCTCGGCGCGCAGATGATCTCCGCGGGCGTGATGGTGATGCAGGGTCTGACGATCCTGTGGCTGCCGATCCCGGGTGTCGGCACGGTCGCGCTGACCCAGTGGCAGGGCACCCTGCTGACCGTCGCCCTGGTCGTGCTCACCATCAACGCCGTGAACTTCGTCGACGGTCTCGACGGTCTCGCCGCCGGCATGGTGTGCATCGCCGCCGCGGCCTTCTTCCTCTACGCGTACCGGATCTGGTTCAGCTACGGCATCGAGGCGGCCGCCCCGGCGACCCTCTTCGCAGCCATCCTGATGGGCATGTGCCTGGGCTTCCTGCCGCACAACATGCACCCGGCGCGGATCTTCATGGGCGACTCGGGCTCGATGCTGATCGGCCTGATCCTGGCCGCCTCCGCCATCTCCATCACGGGTCAGGTCGACCCGGACGCGCTGAAGATCTTCGAGGGTTCGACGAAGGCCGCGACGCACGCGGCCCTGCCGGTCTTCATCCCGCTGGTGCTGCCGCTGACCATCATCGCGATCCCGATGGCCGACCTGGTGCTCGCCATCGTGCGCCGCACGTGGAAGGGTCAGTCGCCGTTCGCCGCGGACCGCGGGCACCTGCACCACCGGCTCCTGGAGATCGGGCACTCGCACAGCCGCGCGGTGCTGATCATGTACTTCTGGTCGGCGCTCATCGCCTTCGGCACGCTGGCCTACTCGGTGCACTCGACGTCGATGTGGATCGTCCTCTCCGTGGTCCTGCTGAGCGCGGTCGGACTGGTGCTGCTCCTGCTGCCGCGCTTCTCGCCGCGCGCCCCGCGCTGGGCCGAGGCGGTCGTCCCGCCGCGCTACCGGCGCCGGGTCCGGGCGGTGCTCGACGACGAGCCCGAGGCGCCGGAGGCGGAGGACCTCCTGGGGGAGGACCGCGTCGAGGAGGAGTGCGAGCCCGTACCCGCCGGAGTCAACGGAGCGACCGCCATCGGCCACCGTTCGCGTTTCTCCGACCGGAGTAAGGCCGGGGCGCGGGGTTGACGAAAGCCCCACGCGGGTCCAATAGCAGACAAGTCGACCCCCTGTCGTGCACACACGCGCGCGGTCACTCTCACGTGTGACAGTTGGCACACCACACGGGTAAAGACCTATTCAAATAGTTTGTGATACGGTTCACGAGACCCGGCGACAGTGCCGAAAGACCGTAGTGCGACGGTCCCTTAGGCCCCGAGACCCACCTCGGACCGGGCTTACGCTCGTCCATGACGACACCATCGCCCCCTCCAGCAAGCGGAGACACCGCCATGCCGTCCAACGACGCACGCACCCTGCTGCTCACCGCAGTGCCCACCGCCGCCGCCGGCATCATCGCCACGGTGATCAGCGGTGTGGTCGCCGGTGGCAAGGGCGCGCTCGGCGCCGTCGTCGGCACCGCGGTCGTGATCCTCTTCATGGGCATCGGGCTGGTGGTTCTGCAGCGGACGGCGAAGAAGCTTCCGCAGTTGTTCCAGCCGATGCTGCTCATGCTCTACGCGGCCCAACTGCTCCTGCTCTTCATCTTTTTGGCCTTGCTGAAGGACACCACGGCGTTCGACTTCAAGGCCTTCGCCTTCACGCTGCTCGGAACCACCATCGTGTGGGTCGCCGCACAGGCCCGGGCCTATCTGAAGGCCAAGATCATGTATGTCGACCCCGACAAATCGGGGCCGAAGCCGTGAAGGGTAGGGCCGGGATAAAGACGCGTTCGGCTTCCTGCTATCGTCCGGTGCCAACTGCGGCACTGCGGGCGCGGGCATCCGAAGCGGCGCCTGACCCAGCGCGAGGCTCGATGCCGAACCGCCGCCCCCTTATCCGTAAGACCAGTCCAGTGCCGACCCGCGGCTGCGTGCCGCGCCGACACAACGAGGTTGCCGTACCTATGCGCCACGCTGAAGGAGCCCGCGGTGAGTGCTGACCAGACGCTTGCCTTCGACCCGGATTGCCACATCTTCTCTGGATGTGGCTTCCCGGCGCCGGGGCTGCACACGTTCATGTACGAGCCCATCTTCACCGTGGGCAGCTTCGAGTTCACCAAGCCGATGCTGCTCGCCATCCTGGGTTCGATCGTGGTCGTCGGCTTCTTCTGGGCCGCGTTCAACAAGCCGAAGCTGATCCCCGGCAAGATGCAGATGGTCGGTGAGGCCGGTTACGACTTCGTCCGCCGCGGCATCGTCTACGAGATCATCGGCAAGAAGGACGGACAGAAGTACGTCCCCTTCATGGTCTCGCTGTTCTTCTTCGTGTGGATCATGAACCTGTGGTCGATCGTTCCGGTCGCACAGTTCCCGGTCACCTCGCTGATCGCCTTCCCGGCGGCCCTCGCGCTGATCGTGTACGTCCTCTGGATCACGCTGACCTTCAAGAAGCACGGCTTCGTCGGCGGCTGGAAGAACATCGTCGGCTACGACAAGTCGCTCGGCCCGATCCTGCCCCTGGTCGTCGTTCTCGAGTTCTTCTCGAACCTGCTCATCCGGCCCTTCACGCACGCGGTCCGACTGTTCGCGAACATGTTCGCCGGTCACCTGCTGATCGTGATGTTCTCGCTGGCCACCTGGTACCTCATGAACGGCCTCGGCTTCGTCTACGCCGGCGCCTCCTTCGTGATGGTCATCATCATGACCGCCTTCGAGCTCTTCATCCAGGCCGTCCAGGCGTACGTCTTCGTCCTCCTGGCCTGCAGCTACGTCCAGGGCGCGCTCTCCGAGCACCACTGAGCCGGCCCGGCAGCAGCACCACCCCCCTTACCAACAGTCGTCCGGTGGCCAACCCCCACCGGGTCCTTGAAAGAGAAGGAAGAACCGGCATGTCCGCTCTCGAGACTCTCGCCGCCGTCAACGGAAACGTCGCCTCCATCGGCTACGGCCTCGCTGCCATCGGCCCCGGCGTCGGCGTCGGCATCATCTTCGGTAACGGCACCCAGGCCCTCGCCCGTCAGCCCGAGGCGGCCGGCCTGATCCGTACCAACCAGATCATGGGTTTCGCCTTCTGTGAGGCGCTCGCCCTCATCGGCATCGTCATGGGCTTCGTCTACAAGTAAGCCGGCCCTGACAGCCCGATTCTTTTACGGAAGGCACTGATGTGAACGCTCTGCTTCTTGCGGAAGCGGCGGAGGAGCAGCCTCCGCTCATCCCGCATCTCGACGAGCTCGTCATCGGCCTGATCGCCTTCGTCATCGTCTTCGGCTTCCTCGCCAAGAAGCTCCTCCCGAACATCAACAAGGTTCTGGACGAGCGCCGCGAGGCCATCGAGGGTGGCATCGAGAAGGCCGAGTCGGCCCAGATCGAGGCTCAGAGTGTGCTGGAGCAGTACAAGGCTCAGCTCGCCGAGGCCCGCCACGAAGCCGCGCGTCTCCGCCAGGAGGCGAACGAGCAGGGCGCCGCGATCATCGAGCAGATGAAGGCGGAAGGCACGCGCCAGCGCGAGGAGATCGTCGCCGCCGGTCAGGCCCAGCTCGAGGCCGACCGCAAGGCCGCGACCGCCACGCTGCGCCAGGACGTCGGCAAGCTCGCCACCGACCTGGCCGCGAAGCTGGTCGGCGAGGCCCTCGAGGACCACGCTCGTCAGAGCCGGACCATCGACCGCTTCCTCGACGAGCTCGAGGAGAAGGCCGAGGCCGTGCGATGAACGGAGCGAGCCGCGAGGCACTGAGTGCCGCACGTGAGGCCCTCGACGCGCTGACGGACAACACGTCGGTGGACGCGGGCAAGCTCGCGGGCGAGCTGGCCGCGGTCACCGCGCTGCTCGACCGCGAGGTGTCGCTGCGTCGGGTCCTGACCGACCCGGCGCAGGCGGGCGAGGCCAAGGCCGAGCTCGCGCAGCGACTCCTGGCCGGACAGGTCGGCGGCGAGGCCGTCGACATCGTCTCGGGCATGGTGCGCTCCCGCTGGTCGCGTTCGCGCGACCTGGTGGACGGCGCCGAGGAACTGGCGAACATCGCCGACCTCACCGCCGCCCAGAAGGCGGGCGGCCTCGACGACGTCGAGGACGAGCTGTTCCGGTTCGGCCGGATCGTCTCCTCCAGCAACGAGCTCCGCTCGGCGCTGACGGACAAGAAGGCCACCGCCACCGCCAAGGGCGAGCTGCTGCGCAGCCTGCTCGGCGGCAAGGTGAACGTGGTCACCGAGCGCCTGGTCGTCCGTCTCGTGACCCAGCCCCGGGGACGTAGCCTGGAAGCGGGACTCGAGTCCCTGTCCAAGCTCGCCGCGGCGCGCCGGGACCGGATGGTCGCCGTGGTCACCTCGGCGGTGCCGCTCACCGACCAGCAGAAGCAGCGCCTCGGCGCCGTTCTGGCCAAGCTGTACGGCCGCCAGATGCACCTGAACCTGGACGTGGACCCGACGGTCCTCGGCGGGATCGTGGTGCGCGTCGGTGACGAGGTCATCAACGGCACCATCGCGGAGCGCCTCGACGAGGCGACCCGCCGCCTGGCCGGCTGACCTCGGCCAGAACTGAACAAGCATGACCAGCGGCCCGGTTGGGCCGTGCAGAGATTGCAGAAGATTCCTGGGGGTCGCCCCCAGACCCCTAAGAAACTTCGGGCCCAACAAGGAGAGCAGGGAACCCAGATGGCGGAGCTCACGATCCGGCCGGAGGAGATCCGGGACGCGCTGGAGAACTTCGTCCAGTCGTACCAGCCGGACGCGGCCTCGCGCGAGGAGGTCGGCACGGTCAGCCTGGCCGGCGACGGTATCGCGAAGGTCGAGGGTCTTCCCTCGGCCATGGCGAACGAGCTGCTTAAGTTCGAGGACGGCACCCTCGGCCTCGCGCTGAACCTGGAAGAGCGCGAGATCGGTGCGATCGTTCTCGGCGAGTTCAGCGGCATCGAGGAGGGGCAGTCGGTGCAGCGCACCGGCGAGGTCCTCTCCGTCGGCGTCGGTGAGGGATACCTGGGTCGCGTCGTCGACCCGCTCGGTAACCCGATCGACGGTCTCGGCGAGATCGCGACCGAGGGCCGCCGCGCCCTCGAGCTGCAGGCCCCCGGCGTCATGCAGCGCAAGTCGGTCCACGAGCCGATGGAGACCGGCTACAAGGCCGTCGACGCCATGACCCCGGTCGGCCGTGGTCAGCGTCAGCTGATCATCGGTGACCGCCAGACCGGCAAGACCGCCCTGGCCGTCGACACGATCATCAACCAGCGCGACAACTGGCGCTCGGGCGACGTCAACAAGCAGGTCCGCTGCATCTACGTCGCCGTCGGCCAGAAGGGCTCCACCATCGCGTCCGTGCGCGCGGCCCTCGAAGAGGCCGGTGCGCTCGAGTACACGACGATCGTCGCCGCCCCGGCGTCCGACCCGGCCGGCTTCAAGTACCTGGCGCCGTACACCGGTTCGGCCATCGGTCAGCACTGGATGTACCAGGGCAAGCACGTCCTGATCGTCTTCGACGACCTGTCGAAGCAGGCCGACGCCTACCGCGCCGTCTCCCTGCTGCTGCGCCGCCCGCCGGGCCGCGAGGCGTACCCGGGTGACGTCTTCTACCTGCACTCCCGTCTGCTCGAGCGCTGCGCCAAGCTCTCGGACGACCTGGGTGCCGGTTCGATGACCGGTCTGCCGATCGTCGAGACCAAGGCCAACGACGTCTCGGCGTTCATCCCGACCAACGTCATCTCCATCACCGACGGCCAGTGCTTCCTGGAGTCCGACCTGTTCAACGCCGGCCAGCGTCCGGCCCTGAACGTCGGTATCTCGGTCTCCCGAGTCGGTGGCTCCGCCCAGCACCCGGCCATGAAGCAGATCTCCGGCCGTCTGCGCGTGGACCTGGCCCAGTTCCGTGAGCTGGAGGCGTTCGCCGCCTTCGGTTCCGACCTGGACGCCGCGTCGAAGGCGCAGCTGGAGCGCGGTCAGCGCATGGTCGAGCTGCTCAAGCAGGCTCAGTACCAGCCGATGCCGACCGAGAACCAGGTCGTCTCCATCTGGGCCGGCACCACCGGCAAGATGGACGACGTCCCGGTCGCGGACATCCGTCGCTTCGAGGCCGAGATGCTGGCGTTCCTGCGCCAGAACAAGTCGAGCCTCATGACCTCCATCCGTGAGGGCAAGAAGATGTCGGACGACACCCTGACGGCTGTCGCCGACGCCATCGCGGAGTTCAAGAAGCAGTTCGAGACGTCTGACGGCAAGCTGCTCGGCGACGACGCCTCCGCCGTCAACGTCTCGAAGTGACGACGGAAGGGACCTGACTCATGGGAGCGCAGCTCCGGGTCTACAAGCGTCGCATCAAATCCGTCACCGCGACGAAGAAGATCACCAAGGCGATGGAGATGATCGCCGCCTCCCGCGTCGTCAAGGCGCAGCGCAAGGTGCAGGCGTCGACCCCGTACGCGACCGAGCTCACCCGCGCGGTGACCGCGGTCGCCACGGGTGCGAACGACAAGCACGCGCTGACCACCGAGGCGGAGAACCCGACCCGCGCCGCGGTCCTGCTCCTCACGAGCGACCGCGGTCTGGCCGGCGCCTTCAACTCCAACGCCATCAAGGCGGCGGAGCGGCTCATCAAGCAGCTGGAGAGCGAGGGCAAGGCGGTCGACATCTACGTCGTCGGTCGCCGTGGCGTCGCGCACTTCAACTTCCGTGAGCGCAAGCTGGCCGACACGTGGACCGGTTTCACGGACGAGCCGTCGTACGCGGACGCCAAGAAGATCGGCGAGCCGCTGATCGAGGCGATCGAGAAAGACACGGCCGAGGGTGGTGTGGACGAGCTCCACATCGTCTACACCGAGTTCGTCTCGATGATGACGCAGACGGCGGTCGAGGCCCGGCTGCTGCCCCTCAGCCTCGACGAGGTGGCGAAGGAGGCCGGCCCGGCGGACACCCTCCGTCCGCTGTACGACTTCGAGCCGTCGGCCGAGGACGTCCTCGACGCGCTGCTGCCGCGGTACGTCGAGAGCCGGATCTACAACGCGCTGCTCCAGTCCTCGGCTTCGAAGCACGCCGCCACGCGGCGCGCGATGAAGTCGGCGACCGACAACGCGGGTGAGCTGATCACCAACCTCACCCGACTTGCCAACGCGGCCCGCCAGGCCGAAATCACCCAGGAAATCAGCGAGATCGTCGGTGGCACCGCAGCCCTGGCCGACGCGACCGCGGGGAGTGACAAGTAATGACGACCACTGTTGAGACGGCCGCCGCCACGGGCCGCGTCGCCCGGGTCATCGGCCCGGTCGTCGACGTGGAGTTCCCCGTCGACGCGATGCCGGAGATCTACAACGCGCTGAACGTCCAGGTGCCGGACCCGTCCACCGGCGGCACCAAGACGCTGACCCTCGAGGTCGCGCAGCACCTCGGTGACGGCCTGGTCCGCGCCATCTCCATGCAGCCCACCGACGGTCTGGTCCGCCAGGCCCCGGTGACCGACACGGGCGCGGCCATCTCCGTGCCGGTCGGTGACGTCACCAAGGGCAAGGTGTTCAACACCCTGGGCGAGGTCCTCAACGAGGACGCGTCCACGGTCGCGAACGCCGAGCGCTGGCCGATCCACCGCAAGGCCCCGGCCTTCGACCAGCTCGAGTCCAAGACCGAGATGTTCGAGACCGGCCTGAAGGTCGTCGACCTGCTCACCCCGTACGTCAAGGGTGGAAAGATCGGTCTGTTCGGTGGTGCCGGTGTCGGCAAGACCGTTCTGATCCAGGAAATGATCATGCGTGTGGCGAAGCTGCACGAGGGTGTGTCGGTCTTCGCGGGCGTCGGTGAGCGCACCCGTGAGGGCAACGACCTCATGGTCGAGATGGAGGAGGCCGGCGTTCTCGACAAGACCGCGCTGGTCTTCGGCCAGATGGACGAGCCCCCGGGCACCCGTCTGCGCGTCGCCCTGGCCGGTCTGACCATGGCGGAGTACTTCCGCGATGTGCAGAAGCAGGACGTGCTGTTCTTCATCGACAACATCTTCCGCTTCACGCAGGCCGGTTCCGAGGTCTCGACCCTGCTCGGCCGTATGCCCTCCGCGGTGGGTTACCAGCCGAACCTGGCCGACGAGATGGGTCTCCTCCAGGAGCGCATCACCTCGACCCGTGGTCACTCGATCACCTCGATGCAGGCGATCTACGTCCCCGCCGACGACCTCACGGACCCGGCGCCGGCGACCACCTTCGCCCACCTCGACGCGACGACGGTTCTCTCCCGTCCGATCTCCGAGAAGGGCATCTACCCGGCCGTGGACCCGCTGGACTCCACGTCCCGGATCCTGGACCCGCGTTACATCGCGCAGGACCACTACGACGCCGCCATGCGCGTCAAGGGCATCCTGCAGAAGTACAAGGACCTCCAGGACATCATCGCGATCCTCGGTATCGACGAGCTGAGCGAGGAGGACAAGATCGTTGTCCACCGCGCCCGCCGTGTCGAGCGATTCCTGTCCCAGAACACCCACGCGGCGAAGCAGTTCACCGGCGTGGACGGTTCGGACGTTCCGCTCGACGAGTCGATCGCCGCGTTCAACGCGATCTGCGACGGTGAGTTCGACCACTTCCCGGAGCAGGCCTTCTTCATGTGTGGTGGTCTCGAGGACCTCAAGAAGAACGCCAAGGAGCTCGGCGTCTCCTGAGCCTCGGCTCGCCTGAGAGGGGCGGGAACGGTCCCGCCCCTCTCTCCACGCCCACTAGAATTGATCCCAACACCCGGCAGCACCGCCGGGTGGTGACCCGAGGAGCCCACCCTTGGCTGCTGAGCTGCACGTCGAGCTGGTCGCCGCGGACCGGAGTGTCTGGTCCGGCGAGGCCACCCTGGTCATCGCGCGTACCACCTCCGGCGACATCGGCGTCATGCCCGGTCACCAGCCGCTGCTCGGTGTGCTGGAGTCGGGCCCCGTGACCATCCGTACGAGCGAGGGCGGCACGGTCGTGGCCGCCGTCCACGGCGGTTTCGTCTCGTTCGCCGACGACAAGCTGTCTCTGCTCGCGGAGATCGCCGAGCTGGCCGACGAGATCGACGCCCAGCGCGCCGAGCGTGCGCTGGAGCGTGCGAAGTCTGACGAGGACGCCGCCGCCGAGCGGCGCGCCGAGGTCCGGCTGCGCGCGGTAGCGGTCCGCTAGCGGACCGCGCCGAGAGCCTTACCCTCAGCCGCGGCACGGTCTGGAATATTTCC
>NZ_JBSGIW010000014.1:0-112379 GCF_053605265.1 Streptomyces sp. NPDC003943
TGTGGTCCGGCTGGGCCCGCTGCCTCGGCCCGTACGCCGAGGCAGCGAAGCGGAACGACTGACCGCCGCGCGCGCGGCGGTCAGGACGGCGGAGGTCAGCCCACCACCGTCCAGGTGTCCTTCCCGGCGAGCAGCTGGGCCAGGTCTCCCTTGCCCTGCTGCTCCACCGCCTTCTCCAGCTGCTCCGCCATCAGCGTGTCGTACACCGGCCGGTCCACCGACCGGAAGACGCCGATCGGCGTCTGGTGCAGCGTGTCCGGGTCGGCGAGCCGCGACAGCGCGAACGCGGTCGTCGGCGAGGCCGCGTGGGCGTCGTGGACGAGGATCCGCCCCTCGTTCTCCGGCGTGACGGTGACGACCTGGAGGTCGCCGGTGGCCGGGTCGCGCACCACGCCCTTGTCGAGCTCGGCGCCGAAGCGGATCGGCTGCCCGTGCTCCAGGCGGATGACGGCCTCCTTGGCCTGCTCGTTGTCCTTGAGGACCTCGAAGGCGCCGTCGTTGAAGATGTTGCAGTTCTGGTAGATCTCCACCAGGGCCGTGCCGTTGTGGTCGGCGGCCTGGCGCAGCACCTCGGTGAGGTGCTTGCGGTCGGAGTCGACCGTCCGGGCGACGAACGACGCCTCCGCGCCGAGTGCGAGCGACACCGGGTTGAAGGGCGCGTCGAGGGAGCCCATCGGGGTCGACTTGGTGATCTTGCCGAGCTCGGAGGTGGGACTGTACTGGCCCTTGGTCAGGCCGTAGATCCGGTTGTTGAAGAGCAGGATCTTCAGGTTGACGTTGCGGCGCAGGGCGTGGATGAGGTGGTTGCCGCCGATGGACAGCGCGTCGCCGTCACCGGTGACGACCCACACCGACAGGTCGCGGCGGGAGGTCGCCAGGCCGGTGGCGATGGCCGGGGCGCGGCCGTGGATCGAGTGCATCCCGTAGGTGTTCATGTAGTACGGGAAGCGGGAGGAGCAGCCGATGCCGGAGACGAAGACGATGTTCTCCTTCGCCAGGCCGAGTTCGGGCATGAAGCCCTGCACGGCGGCGAGCACGGCGTAGTCGCCGCAGCCGGGGCACCACCGGACCTCCTGGTCCGACTTGAAGTCCTTCATGGACTGGGCGGCCTCGGCCTTGGGCACCAGCTGCAGAAGGGACTCGGCCGTCGGGCCCGTGGTCCGCGCCGACTCACTCATCGATGACCTCCTTGAGGGCCGCGGCGAGCTGCTCGGCCTTGAACGGCATTCCGTTGACCTGGTTGTGGCTGCGGGCGTCGACGAGGTACCGCGCCCGGACGAGGGTGGCGAGCTGGCCCAGGTTCATCTCGGGGACGACGACCTTCTCGTACCGCTTCAGGACCTCGCCGAGGTTCTTCGGGAAGGGGTTGAGGTGGCGCAGGTGGGCCTGGGCGATGGGGCGGCCGGCGCGGCGCAGACGGCGGACGGCGGCGGTGATCGGCCCGTACGTGGAGCCCCAGCCGAGGACCAGGGTGTCCGCGCCGTCCGGGTCGTCGACCTCGATGTCGGGCACCTCGATGCCGTCGATCTTGGCCTGCCGGGTGCGGACCATGAGGTCGTGGTTGGCCGGGTCGTAGCTGATGTTGCCGGTGCCGTCCTGCTTCTCGATGCCGCCGATGCGGTGTTCGAGGCCGGGAGTGCCGGGCAGCGCCCAGGGGCGGGCCAGGGTCTCGGGGTCGCGCTTGTACGGCCAGAAGACCTCGGTGCCGTCGGCCAGCGTGTGGTTCGGGCCGGTGGCGAACGTGGTGGTCAGGTCCGGGAGTTCGTCGGTGTCCGGGATCCGCCAGGGCTCGGAGCCGTTGGCCAGGTAGCCGTCGGAGAGCAGGAAGACGGGCGTGCGGTACGTGAGCGCGATCCGGGCCGCGTCGAGCGCCGCGGCGAAGCAGTCGGCGGGCGTCTTCGGGGCCACGACCGGCACCGGGGCCTCGCCGTTGCGCCCGTACATGGCCTGGAGGAGGTCGGCCTGCTCGGTCTTGGTGGGCAGACCGGTGGACGGGCCGCCGCGCTGGATGTCGACGATGAGGAGCGGCAGTTCGAGGGAGACGGCGAGGCCGATGGTCTCCGACTTGAGCGCCACACCCGGGCCGGACGTGGTCGTCACGGCGAGCGAGCCGCCGAAGGCCGCGCCGAGCGCGGCGCCGATGCCGGCGATCTCGTCCTCGGCCTGGAAGGTCCGCACGCCGAAGTTCTTGTGCCGGCTCAGCTCGTGCAGGATGTCGGAGGCCGGGGTGATCGGGTACGAGCCGAGGTAGAGCGGCAGGTCCGCCTGCTTGGCGGCGGCGATCAGGCCGTACGACAGGGCCAGGTTCCCCGAGATGTTGCGGTACGTGCCGGTGGGGAACGCGCGGGTGGCCGGGGCCACCTCGTACGAGACGGCGAAGTCCTCGGTGGTCTCGCCGAAGTTCCAGCCGGCCCGGAACGCGGCCACGTTCGCCTCGGCGATCTCGGGCTTCTTCGCGAACTTCTGGCGCAGGAAGGTCTCGGTGCCCTCGGTCGGGCGGTGGTACATCCAGGAGAGCAGCCCGAGCGCGAACATGTTCTTGCTGCGCTCGGCCTCCTTCCGGGACAGGCCGAACTCCTTCAGCGCCTCCACCGTGAGGGTGGTGAGCGGAACCGGGTGCACGTGGTACCCGGACAGCGAGCCGTCCTCCAGCGGAGAGGTCTCGTAGCCGACCTTGGCCATGGCGCGCTTGGCGAACTCGTCCGTGTTGACGATGATCTCGCCGCCGCGCGGCACGTCCCCGATGTTCGCCTTCAGCGCGGCCGGGTTCATCGCGACCAGGACGTTCGGCGCGTCGCCCGGGGTCAGGATGTCGTGGTCGGCGAAGTGGAGCTGGAACGAGGACACGCCCGGCAGCGTGCCGGCGGGGGCCCGGATCTCGGCGGGGAAGTTCGGCAGCGTGGAGAGGTCGTTCCCGAAGGACGCCGTCTCCGAGGTGAACCGGTCACCGGTGAGCTGCATGCCGTCGCCGGAGTCGCCCGCGAAGCGGATGATCACCCGGTCGAGCCGGCGGACTTCCTTCGCGGAACCGTCATCGGCCGTCGCCGGGGCGCTGCGCTGCTCCCCGACCAGGGCCTCACCGGCCTCGCTACTGACCTGGCTGGTCACTGAACTGGACCTCCCTCGCGGCAGGGTCTCTCCGTCGAGGCTCACCCGCGGAGAAAGCTCGGTGGACGACCGGCCGACCGGCCGTCCCGTGGCCCACCCTACGACCGTAAGGGGACCCTTCCCGGGACTTCTCGCATCGTGGACTTCGTTTTGAGACGCCCGTAACGCCTGTTTATTGTCAATTGTCGCTCTCTGCGACGCCCCGGGTCCACTGGGATGTCGCGCTCCGCACATTCTTCGTCACGGACCGGGGCGGCGTGGCGGTGCCATAGCTGACGGGTCGTCAGGTGCGCCCTGCCATGGTCGCAGCCCGTCAGGAATTGAGATAGGTCAGCACAGCGAGTACCCGGCGGTGATCCCCGTCACTCGGCGAGAGCCCCAGCTTCAGGAAGATGTTGCTGATGTGCTTCTCCACCGCGCCGTCGCTCACCACCAGCTGCTTCGCGATGGCCGAATTCGTACGCCCCTCCGCCATCAGGCCCAGCACCTCGCGCTCGCGCGGCGTCAGCGCCGCGAGCACGTCCTGCTTCCGGCTCCGGCCGAGCAGCTGAGCCACCACCTCCGGGTCCAGCGCCGTACCGCCCCGGGCCACCCGGACCACCGCGTCCACGAACTCCCGGACCTCGGCCACCCGGTCCTTCAGCAGATAGCCGACGCCGGTGCTCGACCCGGCAAGCAGTTCGGTGGCGTACTGCTCCTCCACGTACTGCGACAGGACGAGCACCCCCATCCCCGGATGGTCCCTGCGCAGCCGTACGGCCGCCCGCACGCCCTCGTCGGTGTGCGTCGGCGGCATCCGCACGTCGGCCACCACCACGTCCGGCAGCTCGCCCTCGTCCGCCAGGTTGTCCACCGTCTTGAGGAGGGCCTCGGCGTCACCGACGCCGGCGACCACCTCGTGCCCGAGATCGGTGAGGAGCCGGGTCAGACCCTCCCGGAGCAGCACCGAGTCCTCGGCGATGACCACTCGAACGCTGTCCGCGCCCATGTCCGTCCCTTCCCCTTGTCCCCTTGATCGCAAGCGATGCCCAGCATCGCAGGAGAAGGGACGCGGCGGGGCCGGAAGGGGTTCAACCAGGACACCCGGATGGGGGGCGGGTCAGGCGCGCCAGGGGAGCTCGGCCGTGATCGTCGTCGGGCCGCCCGCCGGCGAGTCGATCGCGAGCACGCCGTCGACGGCGTCGATCCGCTCCGTCAGGCCCGCGAGCCCGTGGCCCGCCGCCGGCGCCGCGCCGCCCCTGCCGTCGTCGCGGACCTGCAGCATCAGCCGGCCGTCCGTCCGCCACACGTCCACCCAGGCCCGCTTGGCGCCGGCGTGCTTGGAGACGTTCTGCAGGAGTTCGGAGACGGTGAAGTAGGCGATGCCCTCGATGGCCTCGGCGGGTCGGGCCGGCAGGTCGACCGAGACCTTCACCGGGACGGTGCAGCGGGCGGCGACGGCGGACAGGGCGGCGTCGAGGCCGCGGTCGGTGAGGACGGCCGGGTGGATGCCGCGGGCCAGGTCGCGCAGCTCCTGGAGGGCCAGCTTCACCTCGCCGTGCGCCTCGTCCACCATCGCCGCCGCCGTCAGCGGGTCGTCCGCGATCCGCTCCTTCGCCAGCCCCAGGTCCATCGCCAGCGCCACGAGGCGGGCCTGGGCGCCGTCGTGCAGGTCGCGCTCGATGCGGCGCAGGTCCGCGGCGGCGGTGTCCACGACCACGCCACGGTCCGACTCCAGCTCCGTCACGCGCGAGGCCAGCGGCGACGGGCCGAGCAGCCCCGCCACGAGCACCCGGTCCACCGCGACCAGGCCGCGCAGCACCCACGGGCCGAGCAGGACGAGACCGAGGCCCACCGCGGACGTGATCGCGATCTCGGACGGCGTGTCCATCTGCATGCCCTGGTCCCCGTCCCCGTACAGCTGGATGCCGTCCTGACTCACGTAGGTCGGGAACACCCACTGCCACAGCGGATACGTGAACAGGCTCCAGCCCGTCGCCCACAGCGTCAGCACCACGCAGAACGTGAACACCGCCCACGGGAAGCGCACCAGGCAGTAGAGCAGGTGCCGCCAGGACGCCCCGCTCTTCAGCGTCGCGCCCATCCACGACAGCGCCCCGCCCGTCCGGCCCCGGGCCGGCTCCGGCGCCCGCACGTCCAGGCCGAGCAGCCCGCGCGCCCGCGCCCGCTCCACCGCGCCGAGCCCCCGGCACACCGTGAGGCCGGCGGCCAGGACCGGGACACCGAGGAAGGTGACGAGCAGCCCGGCGCCGAGCGAGACGAAGGTGACGGCGACGACGAAGGACACGATGCCCATCGGCAGCCCGGTCATGACGTAGCCGAACGCGCGCCAGGTGCGTCCTTCGAACGGCGCGCGGAGTCCGGCGGGGAGGCGGTGCAGGGCGGCCATCGAGGTTCCGTCCGTCGGGGTTCCGTCCATCGGGCTTCCGTTTCTGACGCGGGTCTGTCGGTCGTCTTCACCCTCCCGGGAGGGCGGGTTCCGGCACCATGAGGCGGGTCGGCGTCCTCGCCCGGGGGTTATCCCTACCCGGCCGGCCGGCGGGTCCTGTACGGGACCGCGAACCTGGGGGCTCGGTGGTGATCACGGTGTGGCGCGACCTTGCGAGGGGCGGCTTGGCGGTGCTCACCGGCGTGGCGCGATCTCGGCAGCGGCCTCCGCGGTGGTGATCACGGTGTGGCGTGATCCCGCGAGGGGCGGCTCGGCGGTGCTCACTGGTGTGGCGCGATCTCGCCAGGGATCTCCACCGTGCTCACCGTGTACCGCGGTCCCGCCAGGGGAGCTCCGCGGTGATCACCGTCGGGCCGCCCTCCGGCGAGTCCACGACGAACACCCCGTCCACCGCGCCGAGCCGCTCGGCGAGGCCCGCCAGGCCCGTGCCGCCGCCGTCGAGGCGCGCGCCGCCCCTGCCGTCGTCGCGGACCTGGAGCATCAGCCGGCCCTCGCCCTCCTCCCGCCACACCTCCACGGCGGCCGAGCGGGCCCCCGCGTGCTTGGAGACGTTCTGCAGGAGTTCGGAGACGGTGAAGTAGGCGATGCCCTCGATGGCCTCGGCGGGTCGGGCCGGCAGGTCGACCGAGACCTTCACCGGGACGGTGCAGCGGGCGGCGACGGCGGACAGGGCGGCGTCGAGGCCGCGGTCGGTGAGGACGGCCGGGTGGATGCCGCGGGCCAGGTCGCGCAGCTCCTGGAGGGCCAGCTTCACCTCGCCGTGCGCCTCGTCCACCATCGCCGCGGCCGCCTCCGGATCGTCGAGCAGCTTCTCCTTCGCCAGCCCGAGCCCCATGGCCAGCGCCACGAGGCGGGCCTGGGCGCCGTCGTGCAGGTCGCGCTCGATGCGGCGCAGGTCGGCGGCGGCCGTGTCCACGACCACGCCACGGTCCGACTCCAGCTCCGCGATCCGCCGCTCCAGCTCGTCGGACGGCGAGAGCAGCCCGCGCACCATGCCCCGGTCGGCCGCGCTGAGCCCGCGCGCCACGAACGGCAGCACCGGCCACAGCACGATCAGCGACACGAGCGTCAGCGTGAACGTCAGGATGCCCCAGGGCAGCCGGATGAACCCGTACAGCTGGCTCCGCCACGCCACCGGGTCCTTCAGCTGCGCCCAGAGCCGGCCGAAGAACCCGCCCCGGTGCGGCAGCCGGCTCGGCTCGTCCACCCGCACCCCGAGCAGCTTCCGGGCCCGCGCCCGCTCCGCCCGGCCCATCCCGCGCGCCCCCGAGAGCCCGAGCGCGAGCAGCGGCAGACCGACGGCCGTCACGGCCAGGCCCACGCCGAGCGCGATCGTCACGACCGCGTACAGGAAACCGGCGAGCGCGCAGGGCAGATTGGCCAGGAGGTGCGCGATCTCCTTCCAGGTGTGCCGGTTGTAGGCGAAGCGCGCGGGGGGCGGGGTGTCGGTGGTCATGGCGGCAAGACTGCCGGTCGGGGGCCTGCCCACGCCATGGGGGAGGTGGCCGAAAGCCCAGGGGGGATAACCCCACCGTGACCGTCCCTCGGGCTCTTCTTACGGCTTCTTTAGGAGGGCCTAGACTCGCGTCCGTAAAGAAAAAGGAATGAGACACCGAGACCGAGGGGCGGACGTGCGGGAACCGACCGTTGTCGCGACGGCGTACGCGGCGGACTACTTCGAGACGTATTCCGTCGTCGGACTGCTCGCCGTGCTCGGCGTGCTCTTCGTCGCGGTCGCGTTCGGCGCGAACCGGCTGCTCAGGCCCGTCGTGCCGACCCCCGAGAAACTCCTCACCTACGAGTGCGGTGTCGACCCGGTGGGGGAGGGCTGGGCCCACACCCAGGTCCGCTACTACGTGTACGCCTTCCTCTATGTGATCTTCGCCGTCGACTCGATCTTCCTCTTCCCGTGGGCGACGGTCTTCGCGGCGCCCGGATACGGGGCGACGACCCTCGTCGAGATGTTCGTCTTCCTCGGCTTCCTGGCCGTGGGACTGCTCTACGCGTACAAGAAGGGCGTCCTGGCATGGACGTGACCCCGACCCCCACCCCGCTGCCGACCCCCACGCTGGGCCCGCTGGCCCGGCTGGCGCCGGAGCCGATGAAGGTGGTCCTCAACTGGGGCCGCCGCTACAGCCTGTGGGTCTTCAACTTCGGCCTCGCCTGCTGCGCGATCGAGTTCATCGCCGCGTCGATGGCCCGCCACGACTTCATCCGCCTCGGCGTGATCCCCTTCGCGCCGGGCCCGCGCCAGGCCGACCTCATGATCGTCTCCGGCACGGTGACGGACAAGATGGCGCCGGCGGTCAAGCGGCTCTACGAGCAGATGCCCGAGCCGAAGTACGTCATCTCCTTCGGCGCCTGCTCGAACTGCGGCGGCCCCTACTGGGACTCGTACTCCGTGACCAAGGGCGTGGACCAGATCATCCCCGTCGACGTCTACGTGCCGGGCTGCCCGCCGCGGCCGGAGGCGCTGCTCCAGGGCATCCTCAAGCTCCAGGAGAAGATCGCGCGCGAGAACACGGCGGAGCGGTACGGGGCGGCCCCGTCCGTCTCCCAGCTGACGAGCGGTCTCGTGCAGCCCCCGAAGCCGGGAGGCGACGCGTCGTGACCGAGAACTTCACGGACAGCTACGCCGCCCTCCCCGACTCCGTCACGGAGCTCTTCGGCGAGGAGGCGACGGCGGAGCGCGCGTACGACCTGCTGACGGTCGACGTGCCGACGGCCTCGTGGATCGCGGCGCTCGAGATCGCCCGCGACAAGCTGGGCCTCACGTACTTCGACTGGCTGAGCGCGGTGGACGAGCCGGGCGTGGGCTTCCGGGTGTGCGCGCACGTGGCGTCGGTGGGTGCGGCGGGCGTCCGCCGCCTGCTGCTCCGCACGACGGTCCCGCACGCGTCCCCGACCCTGCCGTCCGCGATCGCCGTGTACGCGGGCGCGGCGTGGCACGAGCGCGAGACGTACGAGATGTTCGGCGTCACCTTCACCGACCACCCGCACCTCGTGCACCTCCTCCTCCCCGAGAACTTCGAGGGCCACCCGCTGCGCAAGGACTTCGTCCTCGCGGCCCGCGTGGCCAAGGCCTGGCCCGGCGCCAAGGAACCGGGCGAGTCCCACGACCCGAACGCCCCCAAGCGCCGCCAGATGCTCCCCCCGGGCGTCCCCGACCCCAACGACTGGGGCCCCCTCAAGGGCCAGCTCCCCCCGGCCCCGTCCCGCCCGGCCCGCGCGGCCGCCGGCGACCGCCCGGTCCGCCGCGCCCGCACGGCGGGCGAGGGCTCGGCGAGCCAGCCGGAGGCCCCACCGGCACGAAGGTCCCGCACCGCGGCCGCGGGCTCGGCAAGCCAGACTCCGGCGGCCCCCACGGCTGCCCCCGAGACCTCGTCCCCCGGCCCGACGGCACCGACGCCCCCCGCGGGCCCGGCCGCCGCCGACGGTGCGGCGCCGACGCCCCCAGCGGGCCCGCGCCGTGCGCGCAGCGCCAGCGGAGGCTCGGCGAGCCAGCGCCCGGAGGCGACTCCGACCACCGGCCCGCGCGCCGATGCGGCCCGTGCGGCCGAGGCCGGGCCGGACACTGCCGCGTCGGTGCCGCCTGCGAGCACGGAGACCCCGGCCGCGCCGCCCGCCGGCCCCCGCCGTAACCGCAGCGCGAGTGCCGGCTCCGCGAGCCAGCGCACCGAAGCCGCCGAGGCACCCGAAGCCACGAAGCAGCGCCCCGCCCCCGCACGCAGTTCGGACGCCCCGTGGCACCACGCCCGCCCGGCGTTCGACGAGGAGCCGGGGACACCGGCGCCGCCTGCCGAGGCGGCGAAGGCCGCAGACGCCGAGGGCGGGTCGCCCGCGGCCGGTACCGAGGCCGAGGCCCCGGCGCCGGAGGCGCCGCCCGCCGTGAGCGGCGCGGAGGCTCCGGCGGATGACGCCGACGGGGCCGTCGACGCGCCCACCCCCGAACCCCCGAACCCCCATCCCCCCACCACCGACGGAGGCGATTCCGCGTGAACGACGTGTTGGACGTCGCCCTGCGGCTGCTCGCCGTGTTCGGCGTGTTCCTCGTGCTGCCGCTGGTCGTCGGGCAGACCGAGCACAAGGTGATGGCGCACATGCAGGGCCGGCTCGGGCCGATGTACGCCGGCGGGTTCCACGGCTGGGCGCAGCTGGTCGCGGACGGGGTGAAGTTCGCGCAGAAGGAGGACGTCGTCCCGGCCAACGCCGACCGGCGGATCTTCCAGCTGGCGCCGGCCGTGGCGTTGCTGCCGTATCTGCTCGTGCTCGTGGCGATTCCGATCGGCCCGAGCGAGGGCGCGGTCGGGCGCGTGGTCGACGCGGGGATCTTCTTCGTGCTCGCCGTGATGGGCGTCGGGGTGCTCGGCAGCCTGATGGCCGGCTGGGCGTCGGCGAACAAGTTCTCGCTGCTCGGCGCGCTCCGCACCGCCGCGCAGCTGCTCGCGTACGAGCTGCCGATGCTGCTTGCCGCCGCGTCCGTGGCGATGGCGGCGGGCACCGTCTCACTGCCCGGCATCCTGAACGGCTTCCACTGGTGGTGGGTGCCGTGGCAGATCGTCGGCGCGCTGGTGTTCTTCACGGCGGGCCTCGCCGAGCTGCAGCGGCCGCCGTTCGACATGCCGATCGCCGACTCGGAGATCATCTTCGGCGCGTACACCGAGTACACGGGACTCCGCTTCGCGCTGTTCCTGCTCGCCGAGTACGCCGGCATCGTCGTCCTCTGCGGTCTGACCACCGTCCTCTTCCTCGGCGGCTGGCACGGCCCGTTCGGCGCCGACGGCCTCGGCTGGCTGTGGACGCTGCTCAAGACCGCCGTCCTGGCCTTCGTCGTGATCTGGCTGCGGGTCTCCTACCCGCGCCTGCGCGAGGACCAGCTGCAGAAGCTGGCCTGGACGACCCTCGTCCCGCTCGCCCTCGCGCAGATCGCGCTCACCGGCATCGTGAAGGTGGCGATCCAGTAACCATGGCTCCGATTCCCGGCTCCGGCCTCGCCAAGGGGCTCGCCGTCACCCTGCGGACGATGACGCGCAAGTCCGTCACCGCGCAGTACCCGGACGCGCAGCCCGAGCTGCCGCCCCGCACCCGCGGGGTCATCGGGCTGTTCGAGGAGAACTGCACGGTGTGCATGCTGTGCGCCCGCGAGTGCCCCGACTGGTGCATCTACATCGACTCCCACAAGGAGACGGTGCCGGCCGCCGTCCCCGGCGGGCGCGAGCGCAGCCGCAACGTCCTCGACCGCTTCGCGATCGACTTCTCCCTCTGCATGTACTGCGGCATCTGCATCGAGGTGTGCCCGTTCGACGCGCTGTTCTGGTCGCCCGAGTTCGAGTACGCCGAGACCGACATCCACGAGCTGACGCACGAGCGCGACAAGCTCCGCGAGTGGATGTGGACCGTGCCGGAGCCGCCCGCGCTCGACCCGCGCGCGGAGGAGCCGAAGGAGATCGGCGCGGCGCGCAAGGCCGCCGAGAAGGCCGCCGCGCAGGCGGAGGCGCAGGCGCAGGCGGAGGCCGAGCAGGCCGCCGCCGAGAACCGGCAGCAGGAGGGCCCGCAGTGACCCTCGCAGCACAGAGCAGCGGCTTCCTGTCGCCCACCGGCGTCGAGATCGTCTTCCTCCTCGTCGGCCTCGTCACCCTCGGCGCGGCCCTCGTCACCGTCACCACCAAGCAGCTCGTCCACGCCGCCCTGTGGCTGGTCGTGGCGCTCGGCGGGATCGCCGTCGAGTACCTGCTCCTGACCGCCGAGTTCATCGCCTGGGTGCAGGTGCTGATCTACGTCGGTTCCGTCGTCGTCCTCCTCCTCTTCGGCCTCATGCTCACCAAGGCCCCCATCGGCCGCTCCCCGGACTCCGACTCGGGCAACCGGCCGGTCGCCGTCGCCGTGGCGCTCGCCGCCGCCGCGGCCCTGGTGTGGGTGGTCGTGGACGCGTTCCGCACCACCTGGATCGACCTCGACGGGCCCGCGCAGGGCTCCACCAAGGTGTCCGGCGAGATCCTCTTCCGGCACTGGGTGCTGCCCTTCGAGGCGCTGTCGGTGCTGCTGCTCGCCGCACTCGTCGGCGCGATCGTGCTGTCCCGCAAGAAGGCCCCGGAGGACACGGACTGATGCACCTCGTCTACCCGGCCGTCCTCGCCGTCCTGCTCTTCTCCGTCGGCCTGTACGGCGTCCTCGCCCGCCGCAACGCGATCCTGGTCCTGATGTCCGTCGAGCTGATGCTCAACGCCGTCAACCTCAACCTGGTCGCCTTCGACGTCTGGCTCCGCGACACCCTGCACGCGGGCCAGGCCCTCACCCTCTTCACCATCGCCATCGCCGCCGCGGAGATCGGCATCGGTCTCGCGATCGTCCTGATGGTGTACCGCAACCGCGGCACCTCGGACGTCGACCGCCTCCGCGACACGAAGGAAACGCCGTCCGCCGACGAGAAGGCCGAGGCCACCGCGTGACCACCACGACCCTGGCCGTCCTCGTCCCCCTGCTGCCCTTCCTCGGCTCCGCCGCCGGCCTGTTCCTCGGCCGCTCCGTGCCCGGCTTCGCCCGCCCGCTGGCCGTGCTGCCGACGCTCGCCGCGGCCGTGCTCGCCGTCGTCGTGGCGGCCCGGCAGGGCGGCGGGAAGGCCATCGACGCCGCCACCCAGCTCACCCCGACCGGCTCCGTCCCGATCGACCTGGCGCTGCACATCGACGGCTTCGCCGCCCTCGTCGCCGTCCTGGTCGGCGTGGTCGCCACCTGCGTGCAGGTCTACTCGACCGGCTATCTGCGCGACGACCCGCGCTACTCCTCGTACGCCGCGCTGGTCTCCCTCTTCACCTCCGCCATGCTGCTCGTCGTCTACTCCGGCGACCTGATGGTGCTCCTGGTCGGCTGGGAGGTCATGGGCATCTGTTCGTACTTCCTGGTCGGGCACTACTGGGAGACGCCCGAGGCCCGCTCGGCCTCCCTCAAGGCCTTCCTCGTCACCAAGCTCGGTGACGTGCCCTTCCTGATCGGCCTGTTCGCGCTGGCCACCGACGCGGGCACCTTCCGGATCACCGGCGTGCTCGGCGCCGTCGCCGCCGGCGGGCTCGACCACCCCACCCTCGTGGCGCTGCTGCTCCTCGCGGGCGTGGCCGGCAAGTCCGCGCAGTTCCCGCTGCACACCTGGCTCCCGGACGCCATGGCCGGCCCCACCCCCGTCTCCGCGCTCATCCACGCGGCGACGATGGTCGCCGCCGGCATCTACTTCGTCGCCCGGCTGCTGCCCGTCTTCACGGCCTCCGCGGCCGCGCTGACCGTGCTCGCCGTGATGGCCGCCGTCACCATGGTCGGCTCGGCGCTCGCCGCGCTCGCCCAGGACGACATCAAGCGGGTCCTCGCCTACTCGACGATCGGCCAGCTCGGCTACATGTCCGGCGCCCTCGCCGTCGGCAACCGCGGCGCCGCCGTCTTCCACCTCCTGTCGCACGGCGCCTTCAAGGCGCTGCTGTTCCTCGCCGCCGGCGCGGTCATCCACGCCGCCGGCACCAACTCGCTCACCGCCATGTCCCGGATGAGCGGCCTCGCCAAGCGCATCCCGGACGCCTACTGGACGATGACCGTCGGCCTGCTCGCGCTCGCCGCGATCCCGCCCTTCGCCGGCTTCTTCTCCAAGGAAGCCGTCCTCGTCGCCGCCGAGCACACCGCCACCGGTGAGAGCACCCTGGCCCCCGCCGGGGCCGGCTGGATCGTGCTCGTCGCCGGACTGCTCACGGCGCTGCTCACCGCCGCGTACGCGATGCGGCTGTGGCTGCTCGCCTTCCGCGGCCGCGGCGAAGAGGCCCCGAGTCACGGCCGTCAGCCCATCGCCATGACGACCGTCCTGTGGGTGCTCGCGATCCCCTCCCTCGGCTTCGGCCTGACCGCCGGCTACCTCGACGACTGGTTCGGCGGCCAGCCGCTGACCCCGACCCTCACCACGGCCGTCCTCGGCACCGGCCTCGCCGTCGTCGGCGCCGCCGTCACCTACGCGGTCCGGCGCACCCTCGTCGCCCGCACCGCGCCGCCCCCGGCGGTCCCCGCGGGCACCGCGCCCGCCCCGGCCGCCGGGCTCCTCGCCGCGCCCACCGTCGCCCACCCCGACGCCGAGGCCGGCCAGGTCGAGGCGGAGGCCCTGGACCTGCCGCACCCGGCGGTGGACCCGGCCGACCCCGGCCGCGCCCTGCTCGGCCCGCTGCACCCGCACGCGGCCACCGGCTTCCACCTGGACGCGGTCTACCGGACGCTGTTCGTCCGCCCCGTGCTCGCCGCCGCCTCCCTGGTCCGCTTCCTGGACCGCGAGGTCGTCGACACGTACGTGAACGGCGCGGGCAGCACCGCCAAGGGGCTCGGCTGGCTGGTCCGCCGCGCCCAGACCGGCAACGTGCAGACCTACCTCAGCGCCCTGCTCGCCGGCTCCGTCGTCCTGGCGATCGTCGCCGTCGTCCTCGCCAACGTCGCCGCCGGAGCGTGAGCCGTGATCGATATCAGCGAATCCGTGATGCAGTTCCTTCTCGCGTTGATCGTCGGCGGCCCGCTCGTCGGCGCCGCCGCCGCGCTCCTGCCCGCCCCGCCCGGGCTGAAGGGGAAGTCACCCGACCAGGCCGTGCTCCGCCACGGCGTGGTCGTCACCGGCGTGATCCTGCTCGCCGCGATCGTCCTGGCCCTCGGCTTCGACCACGACCACCCCTCGACGATGCAGGCCACCACCGACATCAGCTGGATCAAGGCACTCGACGTGCGGATCCACCTCGGTGTCGACGGCATCTCCCTCCCCCTCCTGCTCCTGACCGCGCTCCTGACCTTCCTCTGCGCGCTCTACAGCTACTTCAAGATGCCTACGGGCCCGTCACCCAAGGCATTCGTCGCGCTGCTCCTCGTCCTCGAGTCCGGCACCCTGGCGACCTTCGCCGTCCTCGACCTCGTCCTGTTCTTCCTGGCCTTCGAGACGGTCCTCATCCCGATGTACTTCCTCATCGCCCGCTGGGGCGGCGAGGGCCGGCGGGCGGCCTCCTGGAAGTTCATCCTCTACACGCTGCTCGGCTCCGTCGTCATGCTGCTCGGCCTGCTCCTCATCGGTCTGAAGGCGGGCACGTTCGACATGGTGGCACTCGCCACTGACAACGGCCGTGGACTGACCACGTCCGTGCAGGTCATCGCCGTTCTCGCGATCGGCCTGGGGCTCGCCGTGAAGACCCCGATGTGGCCGCTGCACAGCTGGCTCCCGGACGCCCACACCGCCGCCCCGACCGTCGGCTCCGTGCTCCTCGCCGGCGTGCTGCTGAAGATGGGCACGTACGGGTTCGTCCGCATCGTGCTGCCGATCGCCCCCGACGGCATGCGCACCTTCGCGCCCTACCTCGCCGCCTTCGCCGTCGCCGGCATCATCTACGGATCGCTCGCCTGCCTCGCCCTCGCCAAGCCCGGCAACAAGGGCGACCTCAAGCGCCTGATCGCCTACAGCTCCGTCGGCCACATGGGCTTCGTGCTCCTCGGCATCGCCACCATGACGCCCACCGGCGTCAACGGCGCCCTGTTCGCCAACATCGCCCACGGCCTCATCACCGGCCTCCTCTTCTTCCTCGTCGGCGCCGTCAAGGACCGCTACGGCACCGCGGACCTCGACACCCTGGCCGGGGCCACCGGCGCCGCCCTCTACGGCCGCGCCCCCCGTCTCGGCGCGCTCCTCGCCTTCGCCGCCGTCGCCTCCCTCGGCCTGCCCGGCCTCGCCGGGTTCTGGGGCGAGATGCTGGCGCTCTTCGGCGCGTTCGACCCGGCCGCCGGCCTCAGCCGGCCGGCCTTCCTCACGTACATGGCGATCGGTGCCCTCGGCACCCTGCTCACCGCCGCCTATCTCCTCGTCGTCGTCCGCCGCGTCTGCATGGGCGGCCCACGCCCCGCCGGCGAGGCCGAGGCCGCGATCGCCGACGTCCAGGGCTACGAGATCGCCGCCTGGACCCCGCTCGTCGCCCTCACCGTCCTCGCCGGACTGTGGCCCGCGGTCCTCCTCGGCCTCACCAACCCGGCCGTACAGCAGCTGATCGCCGGAGGCGCCAAGTGACCCCCGCCGTCGCGAGCCACCTCGCGAGTCCTCTCGCGAGCCCCGCCGCGAGCCTCGTCCAGTCCGTCGACTGGCTCGCCATCGCGCCCCCCACCCTCGTCGCGGTCGTCGCCGTCGCGATCCTCGTCGCCGACCTCTTCGTCCCCGCCGAGCGCAAGCAGCTCCTCGGCTGGACCGCGACAGCCGGCCTGGCCGCCGGGCTCGCGCTGCTCATCCCGCTCCGGGACGGCGACCGCTCGACGTTCTGCCTCACTCCCGACACCCACCTGCGGGCCTGCAGCTACACCGCCGACCAGTTCACCCTGGTCATCCAGTTCCTGGTGCTCGCGGGCGCGCTCGTCACCGCGCTGCTCTCGCTCACCGACACCCGCGACAGGCTGCCCGCCGGCGAGTACTGGTTCCTGCTGCTCTCCTCCGCCGCCGGTGCCGCCCTGCTGCCCGCCTCCCGGGACCTGGCCACCCTCGTCGTCGCCCTCGAAGTGGCCTCGCTGCCCGCGTTCGCGCTGGTCGGTCTGCGCCGCGGCGACGTCAGGTCCAGCGAGTCCGCGCTGAAGTTCTTCCTCTCCTCGGTCACCGCCACCGCCGTGACCCTGCTCGGCGTCAGCTTCGTCTACGCCGCCACCGGCACCCTCCACCTCACCGAGGTCGCCCAGCGCCTCGGCGACGTGCCCGGCCAGCTCCAGGTCCTCGCCCAGACCGGCGTCGTCCTCACCCTCGTCGGCTTCGCCTTCAAGACGGCCGCCGTCCCCTTCCACTTCTGGGTGCCCGACACCTACGTCGGCGCCCCGCTGCCCGTCGCCGCGTACCTCTCCGTCGTCGGCAAGGCCGTCGGCTTCACCGGCCTCATCCTGGTGACCGTCGTCGCCTTCCCGTCCTACGCGGACGTGTGGGGACCGGCGCTCGCCGCCCTCGCCGCGCTCACCATGACCGTCGGCAACGTGGCCGCCCTGCGCCAGAGCGCCGTCCGCGCCTTCAGCGCCGTACGCCTCCTGGCCTGGTCGTCCGTCGCCCAGGCCGGCTACCTCCTGGTGCCGATCGCCGCCGCCGCGTACTCCGGCGACGACCAGATCGGCGCCACCGTCGCGTACGCCCTGATGTACGCCGTCGTGAACCTCGGCGCCTTCGCGGTCGTCGTCCTCGTCGCCCGTACCCACCCCGAGGCCCGGATCGCCGACTTCCGCGGCCTGTACGCGACGAGCCCGGCCACCGCCCTCGCGCTCGGCTTCTTCCTGCTCAATCTGGCCGGACTGCCCCCGGGTATCATCGGCCTCTTCGCCAAGGTGACCGTCTTCTCGGCGGCCGTCGACGCCGGCCTCGGCTGGCTCGCCGTGATCATGGGCGTCAACGTCGTGATCGCCCTCTACTACTACCTGCGGTGGACGGCGCTGCTCTTCCGCGCGCGGGAGGGCCAGGCCGAACTCGGCCTGCAGCCGCACCGGGCCCCCACCCCGATCACCCTGGCCGTCGCGCTGACCGCCGTCGCGGGCGTCGTGCTGTCGGGCTACCCGCAGTTCGCGCTCCGCTTCGCGGCGAACAGCCTGTTCTGACCCCCCACATCCCCCCACCACGAGCACACCAAGGAGCGGAAACACCGTGCTGAAGGGCTTCAAGGACTTCATACTTCGCGGGAACGTCATCACGATGGCCATCGGTCTGGCCGTCGGATCGGCCTTCACGGCCGTCGTGACCGGCTTCAGCAAGGCGTTCATCACCCCGCTCATCGGTCTGGCCACCGGCTCCGTCGGCGACTTCAGCGAGGCCAGCTTCACCGTCGGCGAGACGGTCTTCCCGTACGGCCTGGCGATCGCCGCCGCCATAGCGTTCATGATCACCGCCGCGGTGCTCTACTTCCTGATCGTCGTCCCCATGTCGAAGATCCAGGAGCGGTTCGCCAAGGAGGAGGCCCTCGACCCGAAGGCCGAGAAGCGCGACTGCCCGCGCTGCTTCACCGAGATCCCGGCCATCGCCTCCCGCTGCGGCCACTGCACCAGCGAGGTCGAGCCCGTCGCCGCCGCGCTCGTGAAGGCCGGCCTGGACAAGGTCCCCGCCCCCCGCTGATCACCCGTACGGCCCACACGGCAGCCCGTACGGCCCACACGGCGCCCCGTGCGGTGCGGGGAACCCGAGCCTCTCGCCTGGCGTTGACCAGGAGGGAAGGGTCCACTGGACGGTGGACCTTCGAAGCGACACTCGAAGCGAAAAAGGGTTCCCCTGCCGCACCACCTGGAGGGCGTACCGTGCACCGCCGGCACAACGGGCTGAGGACCGCCGTACTCCTCGGAGGGCTCTCGGCCCTCATCATCGTCATCGGCAGTTTCTTCGGACGTACGGGTCTGATCGTCGCCGTCTTCGTCGCGCTCGGCACGAACGCGTACGCGTACTGGAACAGCGACAAGCTGGCACTGCGCGCCATGCGCGCCCGCCCCGTGAGCGAGTTCGAGGCGCCGGCGCTCTACCGGATGGTCCGCGAGCTCTCCACCCAGGCCCGCCAGCCCATGCCCCGGCTCTACATATCGCCCACCCAGGCGCCGAACGCCTTCGCGACCGGCCGCAACCCGCGGAACGCGGCGGTGTGCTGCACCGAGGGAATCCTCGCCATCCTCGACGAGCGCGAGCTGCGCGGAGTCATCGGCCACGAGCTGAGCCACGTCTACAACCGGGACATCCTGATCTCCTCGGTGGCCGGCGCGCTCGCCTCCGTGGTGATGTTCCTGGTGAACTTCGCCTGGCTGATCCCGGTCGGCCGGTCCGACGACGACGAGGGCCCCGGCCTGCTCGGCATGCTGCTGATCATGATCCTGGGGCCGATCGCCGCCTCGGTCATCCAGCTCGCCGTCTCCCGCTCCCGCGAGTACCAGGCGGACGCCTCCGGCGCCCAGCTCACCGGCGACCCGCTCGCCCTCGCGAGCGCCCTGCGCAAGCTGGACGCCGGCACCCGGCAGCTGCCGCTGCCGCCCGAGCCGCGCATCGAGACCGCGAGCCACATGATGATCGCGAACCCCTTCCGCCCCGGACAGGGGCTGTCGAAGATGTTCTCCACCCATCCGCCGATGGCCGAACGCATCGCCCGGCTCGAACAGATGGCAGGTCGACGCCCGTGAAGACGATCCTCAACATCATCTGGCTCATCCTGAGCGGCCTCTGGCTGTTCATCGCCTACGTGCTGGCCGGGGTGGTGCTCTGCATCACGATCATCGGCATCCCCTTCGGGATCGCCGCCTTCCGCATCGCCCGCTATGCCCTGTGGCCCTTCGGGTACATGGCCGTAGACCGCCACGACGCGGGCGCGCCGTCCTGCGTCGGCAACGTGCTGTGGCTGGTCCTGGCCGGCTGGTGGCTGGCGCTCGGCCACATCGTCACCGGCATCGCGCAGTGCCTCACGATCATCGGCATCCCGCTCGGCATCGCCAACTTCAAGATGATCCCGCTGTCACTGATGCCGCTGGGCAAGGAGATCGTCCCGACCGACCGGCCGGACCCGGCCTGGGGCTCCTCCTACTAGGGGGCGTCTCGGCCCGGGACCGGCGAGTCAGGACCCGTGCGGGCGTCCCCGGCTGACCGCGTACGCCACCACGCCGACCGCGAGCACCCCCGTGCCGGCGAGCACGGCGGCCGGCGGCAGCGCGAAGGCGAGCGCCCCGCAGCCGGCGAGGCCGAGCAGGGCGAGCGGGCGGTCCCGGCGGCTCAGCGTCCACGCGGAGGCGTTCGCGATGCCGTAGTAGACCAGCACGCCGAACGACGAGAAGCCGATCGCGCCCCGCACGTCCGCCGTCGCCGCCACCACGGCCACCACCGCGCCCACCGCCAGCTCCGCCACGTGCGGCACCTGGTTGCGCGGGTGGACGGCGGCCAGCGGGGCCGGCAGATAACCGTCGCGGGCCATCGCGAGGGTCGTCCGGGACACTCCGAGTATCAGCGAGAGCAGCGAGCCGAGGGCCGCGACCGCCGCGCCCACGGTGACGACCGGCACCAGCCAGTCGGCGCCCGCCGCCCGCGCCGCGTCCGCGAGCGGGGCGGGCGAGGCGGCCAGACCGTGCGGCCCGAGGACGGCGAGGACGGTCACGGCGACGGCCCCGTAGACGACGAGCGCGATGCCGAGGGCGATCGGGATCGCCCTCGGAATGGTCCGCTCCGGGTCGCGGACCTCCTCGCCGAGCGTCGCGATCCGCGCGTACCCGGCGAAGGCGAAGAACAGCAGCCCGGCCGCCTGGAGCACCCCGCCCGGCGGGATCTCCCCGGCGAGCGCGAGCCGTTCGGTCCGCCCGGCCCCGGCGCCCGCCACCACGACGGCGGCCAGGACGGCGAGGACGAACGCCACGATCACCCGCGTCAGCCACGCCGACTTCTGCACCCCGCCGTAGTTGACGGCCGTCAGCGCCACGACCGCCGCGACCGCCACCGCGTGCGCCCGCCCGGGCCACAGGTACGACCCGACGGTCAGCGCCATCGCCGCGCACGAGGCGGTCTTGCCGACGACGAACGCCCAGCCCGCCATGTACCCCCAGAACGGGCCGAGCCGCTCCCGCCCGTAGACGTAGGTGCCGCCGGAGGCCGGATAGCGGGCGGCGAGCCGGGCCGAGGCCATCGCGTTGCAGTACGCCACCACGGCGGCCACCCCGAGGGCCGGGAGCAGCCCCGGGCCGGCCGCGCGGGCCGCGGGGCCGAGCGCCGCGAAGATACCGGCGCCGACCATCGAGCCGAGCCCGATCACGACGGCGTCGAACACCCCGAGGGTGCGGCGCAATTCCTGTGTCATGCTCCGCACATTAGGGGGTGCGGGGGTACGAGGGGCAACCGGCCGGGAACGCCGGGCGTCCTCTCTGACATGAGCATCATCGGATGGATCGTCCTCGGACTCCTCGCCGGAGTCATCGCCAAGATCCTGCTGCCGGGCCGCGACCCGGGCGGCCTGATCGGCACCACGGTCATCGGCGTCATCGGCGCCTTCGTCGGCGGCTGGCTGTCGGCCCACTTCCTGGACCGCCCGATCACCCGGGACTTCTACGACGGCGCCACCTGGCTGTCGGCGATCGGCGGCTCGCTGGTGCTGCTGATCGCGTACCGGATCCTGTTCGGCAACTCGCGCGAGCGTTAGGCGCCGATCGGCTCCAGTGCCCCCTCCAGCCCCAGGAGTCGTTCCTTGCGGTCGAGGCCGGCCGCGTAGCCGCGCAGGCTGCCGTCGGCCCCGATCACGCGGTGGCAGGGCCGCACCACGAGCAGCGGATTGCGGCCGATCGCGGTGCCCACGGCCCGTACGCCGGCGCCCGGGGAACCGACCCGGCGGGCGATCTCCCCGTACGAGACGGTCGTCCCGTACGGGATCTCCTCCAGGGCCCGCCAGACGCGCCGCTGGAACTCCGTGCCGGTCTCCTCGTACGGGAGGTCGAAGCCGGCCCGCCGCCCCGCGAAGTACGCGTCGAGCTGCCCCACGGCCTCCTCGAAGGCAGCGTCCGCGCGCACCCAGCCGTCGCGGACCTCCACGGCCCCCTTCTGCCCGGGCAGCGACAGCGAGGCGAGCACGGTCCGGCCGTCCTCGGCGAGCCGCCCGACGAGCAGCATCTCGCCCAGCGGGCCGTCGGCGTACGTGTACAAGGTGGTCATGGATCCAGTGTCCAAGACCCGGGGGCCTCTCACCGGCGGCTTTCGGACACCACCCTCACCCGGCGGCCAGGGCCGTGCCGATGACCGCCCGGCCCCGCCGGCCGACGCGACGGGCCGGGCCGTGGCGCCCGAACCCGTCGGAGCATGACCATCGCGACCGCCCAGGCCCGGAGGCCCGTGCAGGGCGCCGGTCAGCGGTAGTTGACGAACTGCAGGGCGAAGTCGAAGTCCTTGCCCTTGAGCAGCGCGATCACTTCCTGCAGGTCGTCCCGGCTCTTCGAGCTGACCCGCAGCTCGTCGCCCTGCACCTGCGCCTTGACGCCCTTGGGGCCCTCGTCGCGGATGACCTTGGCGACCTTCTTCGCGTTGTCCTGGGAGATGCCCTCCTGGATCGCGGCGAAGAGCTTGTACTCCTTGCCGGACAGCTGCGGCTCGCCCTCCACGTCCAGCGACTTCAGCGAGATGCCCCGCTTGATCAGCTTGGACTGGAAGATGTCGAGGATGGCCTTGACCCGCTCCTCGCCGTTCGCCTGCATCAGGATCTTCTCGCCCGACCAGGAGATCGAGGCGTTGGTGCCCTTGAAGTCGTAGCGCTGCGTGATCTCCTTGGCGGCCTGGTTGAGGGCGTTGTCGACCTCCTGCCGCTCGACCTTGGAGACGATGTCGAAACTGGAGTCGGCCATGAGGTGAGGCTCCTTGCTCGGATGCGTTCGGATACAGCACAAAGCGTAGCCACTGGCACCGCTGCGAACTCGTGATCAATCCGGTGGCGGAGCACCCCCGGGTATCAGGTATTGTTTTCCTCGTTGCCAGGGAGCGCAGCCGAAAAGCGGCTCCGGGGCAGCGATCCCATGGCGGTGTGCCCGAGTGGCCAATGGGAGCGGACTGTAAATCCGTCGGCTTAGCCTACCCAGGTTCGAATCCTGGCGCCGCCACGCGATGAGAACGGCCCCTGTTCTGCGAAAGCAGAGCAGGGGCCGTTCTGCATGTCGCGCCCATGCCTGTGGCGCACCCGGGAAGGGCGCGCCACGGACATGCGACTAGCCGCGCGGGATCGGTCCCCGCGGACGGTCCGGGTTCTCCGGATCGTCCGGGTCGAAGTCGGTGCCGCGGGAGGAGGTCGTCGGGTCGTCCGGCGGCCTCGGGTAGAACGGCAGCAGCGGCTGCATGATGTCCGCGCGGGACCAGATCCGGTACCGCGCCGGCTCGGCCGCGCGCTCGACCCACTGCTCGTCCGCGGGCTCGAAGTCCTCGGGAGGGACACCGGCCACCTGCAGCAGGTCCATCAGCATGCGGGTGGTCAGCGGGCCGTTCAGCTGCTCGGCGACGTCCTCCGAGCCCCAGCGGAGCACGGTCTCCGCGGCGCGGGTGAGGCCCTCGGCGCTGGCGGTCGGGAAGGCCAGCGCGAGCGACGCCCGCACGATCTCGACGGCGTCCTCGGAGCGCATCGCTCATCGCCTCCTTTCGCAGACGACGCAGAACCCTCTGCGCGCGGTCCACACAAGAGCCATCTTGCCGGTGCCCTGGGCCTGGCGGAGGCACTCGTGCCGGTCGAGATGGGCGTACTGCTGCGTGGACATCATGTCCCTGACGTACACCTCCCAGTGGTCCTGCGCCTTCGCCCAGTCGTTGCGGTGCGCGACCCGCACCCAGCTGTCGACGAAGTCCTGCCGCGCGTAGGTGCTGTGGAAGTACGTGGCCAGGTCGTCGATGAGGCCCGGCGGCCGCAGGCGCTGCTTCAGCCTGCGCTGCTGGAAGAGGGTGCTCGTCGATATCGACTTCACGCGGCTGATGCGCTCGGCGATCACATGGCCGGCGAACCCACCGATGATCGCCGGCACGACCAGCCAGCCGATCAGGGACGCCACCCACAGGAGCGTGTGCTCCGGCGCGTCGATGAGCGTGAACACGCGGTACACCTTGCTCGGGCTGGTCGCCCGGGCCGCGAACACGTACACCAGGAGCAGGCCGACCGCCATCGGCAGCCCCCAGTCCACGATCCACTGGGTCACGCCCTTCAGCGCCTTGCGCGACCGCCAGACGCGGCGGAGGCGCCGGAAGAGGCCACGGCGCCCGGGCGGCAGGTTGAGCTGGGCCGGGACCGGAATCGGTCCGAACGTCACGTGGTACCCCCCATGTGTCGTCGTCTTCGCGCGCAGGCCGTGCTGACGGCTCGCCAACTCGGCTACGGCGAAGGTCGATTGTGACGCACAGGGGTGAGGCGAGGGAAACGGGCGGCGGAAGCGCGAGGGGGCTCAGGGGGGGCTCGGGGGCCGGCTCAGTTGCCCGCGATGTCCTTCGCCGCGACCGACACCGGGACCGTGCCCGCGACGAGTTCGAGGGTGAGGCCCGCGGTGGCCGGGGTGTCGAGGAGCTCGGCCAGGACGGCGGCCACGTCGTCACGCGGGACCGGGCCGCGGCCCGTGTGGGCCTCCAGGCGGACCAGACCGGTGCCCGCGTCGTCGGTGAGCATCCCGGGGCGCAGGACCGTCCAGTCGAGGCCGGGGCGGGACCGTACGTCGTCGTCCGCGGCGCCCTTGGCGCGCAGATAGGCGTCGAACACCTCGTCGCCCTGGTGCCCGGCGTCGGCGCCCATCGAGGAGACGATGAGGAAGCGCCGTACGCCCGCGGCCTCCGCGCCGTCGGCGAAGAGGACCGCCGCCGCGCGGTCCACGGCGTCCTTGCGGTCCGCGCCGCTGCCCGGGCCCGCGCCGGCCGCGAAGACGGCCGCGTCGGCGCCCTGAAGGACCCTCCTGACGTCCCCCGGGGACGCCGACTCCAGGTCCAGGACGACCGGTTCGGCGCCGGCCTCCAGCAGGTCGTCCGCCTGTTCGGCGCGGCGGATGATCCCCACCGGATCGTGTCCGCCCGCGGCGAGCAGCCGCTCGAGCCGCAGGGCGATCTTTCCGTGTCCTCCAGCGATGACTACGCGCATACTCACGACCGTACGGCCCCCGGCCCGGCCGGGCCTCCCGAGTCGGGCCGTTCCGGCCGTTCCGGCCGCGTCTGCCGGGGCAGGTCGAGGGCCGCCGCCGAGTCGCAGTACTCGCGCACCGCGCTGGTCCGCGCCACCACCCGCCCCCGGTGCACCACGATCCGGCTGTACGCGAGGGAGAGCACGCCCGAGAGCCGCTCGCCGCGGACGGCGAGCAGCTCGGCCGGGAAGCCCGCCTCGACCCGGACCTCCGGAAGGCCCATCGCCGCCCGCGCGTCCGTGCTCACCGCCCCGTACGCCGCCTTCTCCGGCAGCCCGCCGAGCGAGGCCAGGAGATAGGCCGGCTCCAGCGGGTCGCCGCGTCCCACCGGGTTGCACACGTCCCGCAGCGCCCCGCCGCCCGCCGCGACCCGCACTCCGGCGGCCCGCAGCAGCCGCACGGGGGCCGCGCCGCGCAGTTCGGTCGCCCCGCAGCCGCCCTGGGGCAGGCAGACCACCGTCACGCCGGCCGCCGCCAGCTGGTCCGCCGCGCGCCGGGCCTGGTCCCCGGGAAGACGGGCGAGGCCCGCGCAGGGCCCGATCGTCACCCCGGGCCGCAGCCCGCCCGCCATCGCCGCGAGCCGCGCGAGCCGGGCCGGGTCGTCGCCGTCGGTGTGCAGGTCCACCGGGCAGCCGTGCTCGGCGGCGACCTCCAGGACCGCCTCCACGTAGCCGGTCGGGTCCGGATCGAGGTCCGGGCAGCCGCCGACCACCGCGGCGCCCATCTTCACGGCGTCCCGCAGCATCGCGAGCCCGTCCGCCCCGGCCACGCCGGTGAGCAGCCGCGGCACCGCCACCGCCGCCAGGTCGGCGAGCCCGCGCAGCGACCGCCGGGCCTGCAGGACCGCTTCCAGCGGGCCCAGGCCGTGCACGTCCCCGATCCGTACGTGCGCGCGCAGCGCGGTCGCCCCGTGTCCGAGCTGGAGCAGCGCGGCCTCGGTGGCCCGCCGCTGGACCTCGTCGGTGGTGTACGCGACGGGGCCCGGGGAGTCGGCGGTGAGCGCGGTGTCGGCGTGGGCGTGCGGCTCGGCGGGCGCGGGCAGCAGCAGATAGCCGGCCAGGTCGACGCGGGCCCCGACGGCGCTGAGGCTGCCGGCGGTGCCGACGGCCTCGATCCGGCCGCCACCGAGCCGCACGTCCACGGTGCGGCCGTCGGTCAGCCGCGCGTTGCAGAGCAGCAGCGATCCGGCCTCGGCGGGAGTGGCCGCGGCACGGTCGTCGGGCGAGGGCTGGGGCTGCTTGCTGTCGGCTGACATCGGGCTCCTCACGGCTCGCCAAAACCAAGATCACGCAGCGGTGGGCCCCGAGCCTAGGGGCGGCCACCGCGACCTTCGAGGAGGAGCGCAATAGTCGTACTGATGACTGCACGTGTGGCGTACGAGGCGGGTGCGGGGTGGTCGCGCAGGTGGCCCGGGAAACGGATTTGGGTGATGGGCCGAGGACCGTGTAATGTCTTCCTCGCTCGCCCCAATAGCTCAGTCGGCAGAGCGTCTCCATGGTAAGGAGAAGGTCTACGGTTCGATTCCGTATTGGGGCTCTGGTGAGAAGGAACCCGCCTTCGGGCGGGATCCGGATCATCAAAGCGGTGTAGCTCAGTCGGTAGAGCAAGCGGCTCATAATCGCTGTGTCACCGGTTCAAGTCCGGTCACCGCTACACACAGTAGCCGATTGTGGGGTCGGTCCTGCGATCGGCTACTCTTTTTCATGCGTTCATCCGTCCATCCGTCCGTCAAGGAGCACTCACGTGGCTGCCACCGACGTCCGCCCGAAGATCACGCTGGCCTGCGTGGAGTGCAAGGAGCGGAACTACATCACCAAGAAGAACCGGCGTAACAACCCGGACCGTCTTGAGATGAAGAAGCACTGCCCTCGCTGCAACTCGCACACCGCGCACCGCGAGACGCGCTAAACAGGCTCGTACACGAGGCCGTCCCCAGCAGGGGACGGCCTCGTGTCGTTTCCAGGCACCACTTGCAACACTTCCAGGAGGTTTCGAGGCCATGGCGCTCGACCAGTCCTTCGTGGGCCGGACCTATCCGCCCACCGCGCCGTACGAGGTCGGCCGCGAGAAGATCCGCGAGTTCGCCGAGGCGATCGGGGACGCCAACCCGGCGTACACCGACCAGGAGGCGGCCAAGGAGCTCGGCCACCCCGACGTCGTCGCCCCGCCGACCTTCGTCTTCGCGATCACCTTCAAGGCCGCGGGCCAGGTCGTCGAGGACCCGCAGCTGGGCCTGGACTACAGCCGCGTGGTGCACGGCGACCAGAAGTTCGCCTACACCCGGCCGGTGCGCGCCGGCGACCGCCTCTCGGTGACCAGCACCATCGAGGCCATCAAGTCCCTCGCCGGCAACGACATCCTGGACATCCGCGGCGAGGTCCACGACGAGACCGGCGAGCACGTCGTGACCGCCTGGACCAAGCTCGTGTCCCGCGCCCCCGAGGAGGCATGACCGTGACCGCGAAGATCGCTTACGACGAGGTCGAGGTCGGCACCGAGCTGCCCGCGCAGACCTTCCCGGTGACCCGCGCCACACTCGTCCGGTACGCCGGCGCCTCCGGCGACTTCAACCCGATCCACTGGAACGAGAAGTTCGCCAAGGAGGTCGGCCTCCCGGACGTCATCGCCCACGGCATGTTCACCATGGCCGAGGCCATCCGCGTCGTGACGGACTGGGCCGGCGACCCGGCGTCCGTCGTCGAGTACGGCGTCCGCTTCACCAAGCCGGTCGTCGTCCCGAACGACGACGAGGGCGCTGTGATCGAGGTCTCGGCGAAGGTGGCGGCGAAGCTGGACGACCGGCGGGTGCGCGTCGACCTGACGGCCGTCGCGGCGGGCCAGAAGGTGCTCGGCATGTCGCGGGCCGTGGTCCAGCTCGGCTGATGCCATGACCGCCGCGGGCCCCTTCCGTACGGGAGGGGCCCGTACTCTTGTGGCCGTGCACGTACTCCACGACGCCCCTCTCGCGCCCCTGACCACCTTCCGGCTCGGCGGGCCCGCCACCCGGCTCGTCACGGCCACCACCGACGACGAGGTGATCGCCGCGGTCCGCGAGGCCGACGCCGCCGGCACGCCGCTCCTGGTCATCGGCGGCGGGTCCAACCTGGTCATCGGCGACAAGGGCTTCGACGGCACCGCCCTGCACATCGCCACCCGGGGCTTCTCGCTCGACGGGACGGCGCTGGAGCTGGCCGCCGGCGAGGTCTGGACGGACGCCGTCGCGCGGACCGTGGAGGCCGGGCTCGCCGGGATCGAGTGCCTGGCCGGCATCCCCGGCTCCGCCGGCGCCACGCCCATCCAGAACGTCGGCGCGTACGGGCAGGACGTCTCCGCCACCATCACCGAGGTCGTCGCGTACGACCGGCGGGCCGAGGAGACGGTCGTCCTCACCAACGTCGAGTGCGCCTTCTCGTACCGCCACAGCCGCTTCAAGGACCAGCCCGACCGGTACGTGGTGCTGCGCGTCCGCTTCGAGCTGGAAGACGCCGACGGGATGTCGGCGCCGATCAAGTACCCCGAGACGGCCCGTGCGCTCGGCGTCGAGGCCGGCGACCGGGTGCCGCTCGCGAAGGCGCGGGAGACCGTCCTGAAGCTGCGGGCCGGCAAGGGCATGGTGCTCGACCCCGAGGACCACGACACCTGGTCGGCCGGCTCCTTCTTCACCAACCCGATCCTCACGGCGGGGGAGTACGAGACCTTCCTCGGCCGTGTCGCCGAGCGGCTCGGGCCCGACACCGCCCCGCCCGCGTACCCGGCGGGCGAGGGCGGCGCGGTGAAGACCTCCGCGGCCTGGCTGATCGACAAGGCCGGCTTCGTGAAGGGCTACGGCTCCGGGCCGGCGCGGATCTCGACCAAGCACACCCTCGCCCTCACCAACCGGGGCGAGGCGACCACGGAGGACCTGCTCGCGCTCGCCCGCGAGGTCGTCGCCGGGGTGCGGGACGCCTTCGGGGTCACGCTGGCCAACGAGCCGGTGACGGTCGGCGTCGAGATCTGAGATCGGATCCTGGATCCAAGCTCCTGGATCCAAGCTCCTGGATCCAAGCTCCTGGATCCAAGCTCCTGGATCCAAGCTCCAGGATCCAAGCTCCAGGATCCAAGCTCTTGGATCCAAGCTCCAGGATCCGGTCTTTCGGATCCTGGATCCGATCAGTACGCCACGCCCACACCCTGCTTCACCGTCGCCGTGTCGTCGACCATCGCCAGCATCGCGTGCGCCACGTCCGCGCGGGCCAGCGTGCGGCCGCGCGGCGGGGTGCCGCCGACCACGCGGCGGTAGCGGCCGGTGACCGGCCTGTCGGTGAGACGGGGCGGGCGGACGGCGGTCCAGTCGGTCGCGCTCGCGGCGAGCGCGGCCTCCATCTCGCGCAGGTCGGCGTAGACGTCCTTCAGCAGGGCGTTGACGACCGCGAGCACCGCCTTGTCGGTGACGCCCTGGCCGGCCGGGACCGGGCCGAGGGGCGCCGCGCTGACGACGAGAAGGCGGCGAGTGCCGGCCGCCTCCATGGCGTGCAGGACCGAGCGCGTCAGCCGGGCCGCGACGCCGGCGTCCGCGCGGCTGCGGGCGCCGAGGCCCGAGAGGACCGCGTGCCGGCCCGAGACGGCCGTGCGCAGGGACTCGGGGTCGGTGAGGTCGGAGCGGAAGACGTCGAGGCCGGGGCCCGTGACGGTGAAGCGGGCCGGGTCACGGACCACGGCGGTCACCTCGTGGCCCGCGGCCAGGGCCTGACGGACGATTTCCTGGCCGATGCCGCCGGTGGCACCGAAGACGGTGAGCTTCATGGCACACCCTCCTAGGGATGGGTAAGTGTTCACTCACCTCTAGAGTGGGTAAGTACTCACTCACTCGTCAAGCCGTCATCGGGAGTCGCCGTGGACCAGAAGCCGACCCGGACCCGGATCGTCGACGCCGCGCGCGACCTCATGCGCACGGCCGGCCTGGCCCGTACCACCACCAAGGAGATCGCGAAGGCGGCCGGCTGCTCCGAGGCGGCGCTCTACAAGTACTTCTCCAGCAAGGAGGAGCTGTTCGTCACCGTCCTCAACGAACGGCTTCCGCGCCTCGGCACTCTCCTCGGCACGCTCGCCGTCGACCCCCAGGGGCGCGGCGTCGAGGAGAACCTCGTGGAGATCGCCCGCCGGGCCGCGCTCTTCTACGAGCAGACCTTTCCGATGGCGGCCTCCCTCTACGCCGAGCCGCAGCTCAAGGCCCGCCACGAGGAGGTCATGCGGGAGCTCGGCGTCGGCCCGCACCTGCCCATCGAGGGCCTCGCCGAGTACCTCCGCGCCGAGCAGGCGCACGGCCGGATCTCCGCCGGCGCCGACTGCCAGGCCGCGGCGAGCCTGCTCCTCGGGGCCTGCGTGCACCGGGCCTTCGCCTGGGAGATGTCCCCGGACGGCAGGCCCCCGCAGTCCCTCGACGACTTCGCCCGGTCGATCGCCCGCACGCTGACGGCCGGGATCAGCTGACCGGGACGGGCACCGCCAGCCAGTCGTCGATCCCGGACAGCAGCTTCTGCCGGACGTCCTCCGGCGCCGCCGAGCCCCGCACCGACTGCCGGGCCAGCTCCGCCAGCTCCGCGTCCGTGAAGCCGTGGTGCTCGCGGGCGATGGCGTACTGCGCGGCGAGCCGGGAGCCGAAGAGCAGCGGGTCGTCCGCGCCGAGGGCCATCGGGACGCCTGCGTCGAAGAGGGTGCGCAGCGGCACGTCCTCGTGCTTCTCGTACACGCCGAGCGCCACGTTGGACGCCGGGCACACCTCGCAGGTCACCTGCCGCTCCGCGAGCTTGCGCAGCAGCCGCGGGTCCTCCGCGGCCCGCACGCCGTGCCCGACCCGGGCGGCCCGCAGGTCGTCCAGGCAGTCCCGTACGGAGGAGGGGCCGGTCAGCTCGCCGCCGTGCGGGGCCGCGAGCAGGCCGCCCTCGCGGGCGATGGCGAAGGCCCGGTCGAAGTCGCGGGCCATGCCCCGGCGCTCGTCGTTGGAGAGCCCGAAGCCGACCACGCCCCGGTCCGCGTACCGCACCGCGAGCCGGGCCAGGGTGCGCGCGTCCAGCGGGTGCTTCATCCGGTTCGCCGCGATCACGACCCGCATCCCGAGCCCGGTCTCGCGGGAGGCCGCCTCCACCGCGTCCAGGATGATCTCCATGGCCGGGATGAGACCGCCGAGCAGCGGCGCGTACGAGGTGGGGTCGACCTGGATCTCCAGCCAGCCCGAGCCGTCCCTGACGTCCTCCTGGGCCGCCTCGCGCACCAGCCGCTGGATGTCCTCGGGCTCGCGCAGGCAGGAGCGGGCGATGTCGTAGAGCCGCTGGAACCGGAACCAGCCGCGCTCGTCCGTGGCCCGCAGCTTGGGCGGTGTACCGCTCTTGAGCGCCTCGGGGAGGTGCACCCCGTACTTGTCGGCCAGCTCGATCAGGGTGGTGGGCCGCATCGAACCGGTGAAGTGCAGGTGCAGATGGGCCTTCGGAAGGGTGGCGAGGTCGCGGTAAACGTGCTCCATTGGCTGATCCTGCCGCACCCGAATGGACGAATACAGTCCGTTTCCCCGATCGGGACCTTGCTAGAACGTAAAAACGGGCCCCCGCTTCCGGAGAAGCGGGGGCCCTACCAGACCTGAACGTCAAAGGGAGCTAGTCGCGCGCCTCGGCGAGCAGCTTCTGGATCCGGGACACGCCCTCCACCAGGTCCTCGTCGCCCAGCGCGTAGGAAAGGCGCAGGTAGCCCGGCGTGCCGAAGGCCTCGCCCGGGACGACCGCGACCTCGGCCTCGTCCAGGATCAGCGCGGCCAGCTCGACCGAGCTCTGCGGGCGCTTGCCGCGGATCTCCTTGCCGAGCAGACCCTTCACCGACGGGTACGCGTAGAACGCGCCCTCCGGCGTCGGGCAGTAGACGCCCTCGATCTCGTTCAGCATCCGCACCATCGTCTGGCGGCGCCGGTCGAAGGCCCTGCGCATCTCGGCGACCGCGTCCAGGTTCCCGGAGACGGCGGCGATCGCGGCCACCTGCGCCACGTTGGAGACGTTGGAGGTGGCGTGCGACTGCAGGTTGGTCGCGGCCTTCACGACGTCCTTCGGGCCGATGATCCAGCCCACGCGCCAGCCCGTCATCGCGTACGTCTTGGCGACACCGTTCACGACGATGCACTTGTCGCGCAGCTCCGGCAGGACCGCCGGGAGGGACACGGCGGAGGCGTCGCCGTAGACCAGGTGCTCGTAGATCTCGTCCGTGAGGACCCACAGGCCGTGCTCGACGGCCCAGCGGCCGATCGCCTCGGTCTCGGCCTCCGAGTAGACGGCGCCGGTCGGGTTGGACGGGGAGACGAAGAGGACGACCTTGGTCTTCTCCGTGCGCGCGGCCTCCAGCTGCTCCACCGAGACCCGGTAGCCGGTCGTCTCGTCGGCCACGACCTCCACCGGGACACCGCCGGCGAGGCGGATCGACTCGGGGTAGGTGGTCCAGTACGGGGCCGGGACGATGACCTCGTCGCCCGGGTCGAGGATCGCGGCGAACGCCTCGTAGATGGCCTGCTTGCCGCCGTTGGTCACGAGGACCTGGGAGGCGTCGACCTCGTAGCCGGAGTCGCGCAGCGTCTTCGCGGCGATGGCGGCCTTCAGCTCGGGCAGACCGCCGGCCGGCGTGTAGCGGTGGTACTTGGGGTTCTTGCACGCCTCCACGGCCGCCTCGACGATGTAGTCCGGCGTCGGGAAGTCGGGCTCACCCGCGCCGAAGCCGATGACCGGGCGCCCGGCGGCCTTGAGGGCCTTGGCCTTGGCGTCGACGGCGAGGGTGGCGGACTCGGAGATCGCACCGATCCGGGCGGAGACCCGGCGCTCGGTGGGAGGGGTAGCAGCGCTCATGCGGCCATCGTCCCAGACCCCGTCACGGCCCGGCACGCGGGTTTCACGGAGCGGACAGGAACGGTCATTCCCGGTCGTACACGGTGTCCCAGCGGTGTTCCGGTGGCGTTCTGACGGGGTTCCGGTGGCGTTCCGGTGGGGTCTCGGGAGGGGCGTTCGGCAGGTCGGCGCGTTACCTGTTCGACGTAAGGCCCCATGACCACGTACACTCACTGATCGTTGGCCCGCACCGACCACATCTCACGATGCGGTAGGTTGGGGAAGCCACAAAGGGTCGTAGCTCAATTGGTAGAGCACCGGTCTCCAAAACCGGCGGTTGGGGGTTCAAGTCCCTCCGGCCCTGCTACACACACCGCCAGGTTGTGTGCGCATGTACGTACTTCAATGCACCGCCGTGCGGCTCCATTCCGGGCGCGGCACGGCCATGACCCGGAATCAGGTGAGAGTTCGTGACGGACGCCGTAGGCTCCATCGACATGCCTGATGCCGAGGACGCTGCTCCCGAGTCGAAGAAGAAGGCCCGGAAGGGCGGCAAGCGCGGGAAGAAGGGCCCCATGGGCCGTCTCGCGACTTTCTACCGCCAGGTCGTCGCCGAGCTCCGTAAGGTCGTCTGGCCTACGCGCAATCAGCTCACGACGTACACCACCGTGGTGATTGTCTTCGTTGTCATCATGATCGGTCTCGTGACCGTGGTTGACTATGGCATTCAGGAAGCAGTCAAGTACGTCTTCGGCTGACTTTTTGTTCCACCCCATCTGTATCGCAGGAAGAAGCAGCCACCGTGTCTGACGCGAACCTGAACGACGCCTTCGAGTCCGAGTCCGTCGAGGACGAGCTGGACATCGTCGAGGCGGCCGACGAGGACCAGGCCGAAGCTGCGGACGCCGAGGCCGGCGAGGCCGCCGAGGAAGCCGCCCTGGAGATCGAGTCCGACGAGGACGCCGAGCTCGAGGAGTCCGAGGAGTCCGACGAGGACGAGGACACCGAGGTCGCCGACCTCGAGGCCGCCGAGGAAGAGGCCGAGGAGGCCGAGGAAGCGGAAGAGGCCGCCGAGCCCGCCGCTCCGGTCGACCCGGTCGCCGCGCTCCGCGACGAGCTGCGCGGTCTGCCCGGCGAGTGGTACGTGATCCACACCTACGCGGGCTACGAGAAGCGCGTGAAGGCCAACCTGGAGCAGCGTGCCGTCTCGCTGAACGTCGAGGACTTCATCTACCAGGCCGAGGTCCCCGAGGAAGAGATCGTCCAGATCAAGAACGGCGAGCGCAAGAACGTCCGGCAGAACAAGCTGCCCGGTTACGTGCTCGTCCGCATGGACCTGACGAACGAGTCCTGGGGTGTCGTCCGCAACACGCCCGGCGTCACCGGCTTCGTGGGCAACGCCTACGACCCGTACCCGCTGACCCTGGACGAGATCGTCAAGATGCTCGCCCCGGAGGCCGAGGAGAAGGCCGCCCGCGAGGCCGCCGAGGCCGAGGGCCGTCCGGCTCCCGCCCGCAAGGTCGAGGTCCAGGTGCTCGACTTCGAGGTCGGCGACTCGGTCACCGTCACCGACGGTCCCTTCGCCACCCTCCAGGCCACGATCAACGAGATCAACGCCGACTCGAAGAAGGTCAAGGGCCTCGTCGAGATCTTCGGTCGCGAGACCCCGGTCGAGCTCAGCTTCGACCAGATCCAGAAGAACTGACACACCAGGTTTCCGGACAGGTCAGAGGGGCTGTGACAGCCGCTCTGACCTGCTCGGTTTTTAGCCGCACCGCCATACCCGTTATCGTGGTGCGGTATGCCTCCATCCGGATGACCGGATGGATCGGCTGAAAACTCTCACTAGGACCCGGAGAGAGCTATGCCTCCCAAGAAGAAGAAGGTCACGGGGCTTATCAAGCTCCAGATCAACGCCGGTGCGGCCAACCCGGCCCCGCCGGTCGGCCCCGCGCTGGGTCAGCACGGCGTCAACATCATGGAGTTCTGCAAGGCCTACAACGCCGCGACCGAGTCGCAGCGCGGTTGGGTCATCCCGGTGGAGATCACGGTCTACGAGGACCGTTCCTTCACCTTCATCACGAAGACCCCGCCGGCCGCGAAGATGATCCTCAAGGCCGCGGGCGTGGAGAAGGGCTCCGGCGAGCCGCACAAGACCAAGGTCGCCAAGATCACCGAGGCGCAGGTCCGCGAGATCGCCACCACCAAGATGCCCGACCTCAACGCCAACGACCTGGACGCCGCGTCGAAGATCATCGCCGGCACCGCCCGTTCCATGGGCATCACGGTCGAGGGCTGATCAGCCCCGTAGTCCTCCAGTGGTAGGGCCGGCGCTGGCCCGCACCACGACTCCATACCTGAAACACCAGGAGCAGAAGTGAAGCGCAGCAAGTCCCTCCGGGCTGCCGACGCCAAGATCGACCGGGAGAAGCTCTACGCCCCGCTCGAGGCCGTGCGTCTGGCCAAGGAGACCTCCGCCACCAAGTTCGACGGCACCGTCGAGGTGGCCTTCCGTCTGGGCGTCGACCCGCGCAAGGCCGACCAGATGGTCCGTGGCACCGTGAACCTTCCGCACGGCACCGGTAAGACCGCCCGGGTCCTGGTCTTCGCGACCGGTGACCGTGCCGAGGCCGCGATCGCCGCGGGCGCCGACATCGTCGGTTCCGACGAGCTCATCGACGAGATCTCCAAGGGCCAGCGCCTGAACGAGTTCGACGCCGTCGTCGCCACCCCGGACCTCATGGGCAAGGTCGGCCGCCTCGGCCGCGTGCTCGGTCCGCGTGGTCTCATGCCGAACCCGAAGACCGGCACCGTCACCCCGGATGTCGCCAAGGCTGTCAACGACATCAAGGGCGGCAAGATCGAGTTCCGCGTCGACAAGCACTCGAACCTGCACTTCATCATCGGCAAGGTGTCCTTCGACGACGCCAAGCTGGTGGAGAACTACGGCGCGGCCCTGGAGGAGATCCTCCGTCTGAAGCCGTCCGCCGCCAAGGGTCGCTACATCAAGAAGGCCGCCATCGCCACCACGATGGGCCCCGGCATTCCGGTCGACCCGAACCGCACCCGCAACCTCCTCGTCGAGGAGGACCCGGCCGCGGTCTGAGCCTGACAGCTCGGGAGCCGTTCGCGGCTCCAGCGTCCTGAAACCGCCCCTCGGGCCTCTTCGGAGGCCCGGGGGGCGGTTTTTCGTTGGGGCGCTGTCGGTGCCCTGGGCTACGGTCGTCCGGGGCAAGACAAGCGATCCGCAAGGGGTGGGGACTCATGACCGTGTCCGTGTCTGCATGGAAGCGCGCGGGGGTGGCCCTGACGGCCGTGGCCGTCGTGACGGGCGTGGCCGGCTGCCAGGACGACGGCGCCGAGGGCCAGAAGAAGCCCGCGGCCGCGCCGGCGAAGGCGCAGGGCCTCGGAGACGTGACGAAGGTGCTCACGGCCGCGTACGAGAAGACCTCGGCCGCCAAGTCGGCCAAGTTCACGATGACGATCGAGATGGCGGGCGCGGGCGCCGAGGCCGGCACCACCACCATGTCCGGTGTGCAGGGCTGGGACCCGGCCGTCATGGACGTGACGATGAACGGCGGCATGTTCGGCAAGGGTGCCGGCGGGCCCGAGAAGATCCGCATGATCATGCGGGACAACGTCATGTACATGGACATGGGCGCGAAGCAGGCCGCCCAGATGGACGGCAAGCGCTGGATGAAGATGGACTTCGCGGCCATGGCCAAGGAGTCCGGCGACCCGGCCCTGCAGAAGCAGATGACCCAGGGCCTGGGCGGCACCAACCAGGACCCGGCGCAGCAGCTCGCCCTGCTCCTTGGCTCGCCCGGCATCAAGCACGTCGGCCCGGAGAAGGTCGGGGGCGTCCAGACCGAGCACTACAAGGGCTCGATCAGCTTCGACGAGGCCGTCAACACCAACAAGGGCTTCGAGGGCCTGTCGGAGAAGGACCGCAAGGCCCTGCTCGACGGCGTGAAGAAGGCCGGTGTGAAGGGCTACGACACCGAGATCTGGGTCAACGAGGACGGCTACCCGGCCAAGATGGTCGTCGGCATGAAGATGCCGCAGGGCGCCATGAAGGTCACCGCCCTCTACTCCGACTACGGCACCCAGGCCACCGTCCAGGCACCGCCGGCCAAGGACACCTTCGACTTCATGGAGATGATGAAGCAGCTCGGCCAGGGCACCCAGGGCTGATTTGCCCCCGGCCGTCCCCGTCACGTACTCTTCCACAGAAGCCAAAGACCGCTGGTCGTCGCCGCGCCCGCAAGGGTGTGGTGGCCGAAGGATTCGCTGAGAGACGCGAACGACCCGCGCAGGTGACAGTGGAAGAGTTCCCGGTCCGGTTCATTCCGGTTCGGTCGAGCTGAGCCCCGTGCGCCTGCGCCCGGGGCGTTTTCGTTGTTCAGCCCCTTCTGAGCGGTCCTCATCACCCGGAAGGAGGCTGACGCACTATGCCGACGCCCAACAAGGCTGCATCGGTGGCCGAGCTCAAGGACGCGTTCCAGAGCTCCAACGCCGTCGTGCTGACCGAGTACCGGGGTCTCACCGTGGCGCAGCTCAAGACGCTGCGTCGTTCTCTCGGTGAGAACGCCCAGTACGCCGTGGTGAAGAACACGCTGACCAAGATTGCGGCCAACCAGGCTGGGATCACCTCGCTCGACGACCAGTTCGCTGGTCCGACGGGTGCTGCCTTCATCACCGGTGACCCGGTGGAGTCGGCCAAGGCTCTGCGTGACTTCGCCAAGGAGAACCCGAACCTCATCATCAAGGCTGGTGTCCTTGACGGTAAGGCTCTCTCCGCCGACGACATCAAGAAGCTTGCGGACCTCGAGTCCCGCGAGGTTCTGCTCAGCAAGCTGGCCGGTGCCTTCAAGGGCAAGCAGTCTCAGGCTGCCTCGCTCTTCCAGGCGCTGCCGACGAAGCTCGTCCGCACCGTGGACGCTCTTCGCGCCAAGCAGGCCGAGCAGGGCGGTGCCGAGTAATTCGGCTCGCTTTCTGATCCTTGCCGCCGCCTAGTGGTGGCGAGGGTCGCAGCGGGCCCGACGTACGCCCGCCTCACCCAGTACATCCGGCACCTGCCGAATTAGTGGAAGGATCGCCCATCATGGCGAAGCTCACCAAGGACGAGCTGCTCGCGCAGTTCGAGGAGATGACCCTCATCGAGCTGGCCGAGTTCGTCTCTGCCTTCGAGGAGAAGTTCGACGTCACCGCCGCCGCGGCCGCCCCGGTCGTCGTCGCGGGTGGTGTCGCCGGTGGCGGCGCTGCCGAGGTCGAGGAGAAGGACGAGTTCGACGTCATCCTCACCGGCGCCGGTGACAAGAAGATCCAGGTCATCAAGGTCGTGCGCGAGCTGACCTCCCTGGGTCTGAAGGAGGCCAAGGACCTCGTCGACGGCACCCCGAAGCCGGTCCTCGAGAAGGTTGCCAAGGACGCCGCTGACAAGGCCAAGGAGGCCCTCGAGGGCGCCGGCGCCTCCGTCGAGGTCAAGTAAGACCTCTGCGAGTCGTAGCGACTCCTTGAGCGTGTAACGCTCACAGCGTGAAAGGCGATCATCCATCTGGATGGTCGCCTTTCGGCGTTCCCGGGACCCGCGTGGCGGTGGTCGTGCCGGGCTCCGGAAGCGGAGTATGGTGATCTTCGCCGTGCGCCGCTCAGCGGCAGGGGCCTTGACGAACAGCACGGACCGCGCAATTCTCAGGACGCGTCGTCACAACGATCCGAATCCGAGGCATGGATCGACGACCGAACGGGCAGTATCGAGGTGCGCCGCACGGCGCGAGGTATTGCGGAGTTGAGAGCAACGAGGGTCGCGAAGAACTCGCCCTGGACATCAGTGGGCCAAGTGGCTACACTGACCCTTTGCGCTGCCTGTTAGCTGCCCCCTGCCCGTCACCAGGGGCATACCCTCGCAACCGCTTCGCTGGTCGACCCACTCTGACCTGGTCTTTTGGCCAATCGGGTAATCGTCTTCCAAGGAGCTCCGCCAGGGACCGGTACGCGCGCAGTGAGTCCGAGCCCTCGGAAGGACCCCCTCTTGGCCGCCTCGCGCAACGCCTCGACCAATACGAACAACGGTGCCAGCACCGCCCCGCTGCGCATCTCCTTTGCAAAGATCAAGGAGCCCCTCGAGGTTCCGAACCTCCTCGCGCTTCAGACCGAGAGCTTCGACTGGCTGCTCGGCAACGCCGCGTGGAAGGCTCGCGTCGAGGCCGCCCTTGAGTCGGGCTACGACGTCCCCACGAAGTCCGGTCTGGAGGAGATCTTCGAGGAGATCTCCCCGATCGAGGACTTCTCCGGGTCGATGTCGCTGACCTTCCGCGACCACCGCTTCGAGCCGCCGAAGAACTCGATCGACGAGTGCAAGGACCGTGACTTCACCTACGGTGCCCCGCTCTTCGTCACCGCCGAGTTCACGAACAACGAGACCGGCGAGATCAAGTCCCAGACGGTCTTCATGGGCGACTTCCCGCTCATGACGAACAAGGGCACGTTCGTCATCAACGGCACCGAGCGTGTCGTCGTGTCGCAGCTCGTCCGCTCCCCGGGCGTGTACTTCGACTCCTCCATCGACAAGACGTCCGACAAGGACATCTACTCCGCCAAGATCATCCCGTCCCGGGGTGCCTGGCTGGAGATGGAGATCGACAAGCGCGACATGGTCGGCGTCCGCATCGACCGCAAGCGCAAGCAGTCCGTGACCGTCCTCCTCAAGGCTCTCGGCTGGACCACCGAGCAGATCCTGCAGGAGTTCGGCGAGTACGAGTCCATGCGCGCCACCCTGGAGAAGGACCACACCCAGGGCCAGGACGACGCGCTGCTCGACATCTACCGCAAGCTCCGTCCGGGCGAGCCGCCGACGCGCGAGGCCGCCCAGACGCTGCTCGAGAACCTGTACTTCAACCCGAAGCGCTACGACCTCGCGAAGGTCGGCCGCTACAAGGTCAACAAGAAGCTCGGCGCCGACGAGCCGCTGGACGCGGGTGTCCTCACCACGGACGACATCATCGCGACCATCAAGTACCTGGTTCAGCTGCACGCCGGTGAGACCGAGGCCGTCGCCGCGTCCGGCCAGACGATCGTCGTCGAGACCGATGACATCGACCACTTCGGCAACCGCCGTCTGCGCAACGTCGGCGAGCTCATCCAGAACCAGGTCCGTACGGGTCTCGCCCGTATGGAGCGCGTCGTGCGCGAGCGCATGACCACCCAGGACGTCGAGGCGATCACGCCGCAGACCCTGATCAACATCCGGCCGGTCGTCGCCTCCATCAAGGAGTTCTTCGGCACCAGCCAGCTGTCGCAGTTCATGGACCAGAACAACCCGCTGTCGGGTCTCACCCACAAGCGCCGTCTGTCGGCTCTTGGCCCGGGTGGTCTGTCCCGTGAGCGGGCCGGCTTCGAGGTCCGAGACGTGCACCCGTCCCACTACGGACGCATGTGCCCGATCGAGACCCCCGAAGGCCCGAACATCGGTCTGATCGGTTCGCTCGCCTCGTACGGCCGGGTCAACCCGTTCGGCTTCATCGAGACGCCGTACCGCAAGGTCGTCGACGGCCAGGTCACCGACGAGGTCGACTACGTCACCGCCGACGAGGAGGACCGCTTCGTCATCGCCCAGGCGAACGCGACCCTGAACGACGAGCTCCGCTTCACCGAGCCTCGCGTCCTGGTCCGCCGCCGTGGCGGTGAGGTCGACTACGTCTCCCCGTCCGACGTCGACTACATGGACGTCTCGCCGCGCCAGATGGTGTCGGTCGCGACCGCCATGATCCCGTTCCTCGAGCACGACGACGCCAACCGTGCCCTCATGGGCGCGAACATGATGCGTCAGGCCGTTCCGCTGATTAAGTCGGAGGCCCCGCTCGTCGGCACCGGCATGGAGTACCGCTGCGCCACCGACGCCGGCGACGTGCTCAAGGCCGAGAAGGCCGGTGTGGTCCAGGAGCTCTCCGCCGACTACATCACCGTGGCCAACGACGACGGCACGTACATCACGTACCGCCTGGCCAAGTTCTCCCGCTCGAACCAGGGCACCTCGGTCAACCAGAAGGTCGTCGTCTCCGAGGGCGACCACGTGATCGAGGGCCAGGTCCTCGCCGACGGCCCGGCCACCGAGAACGGTGAGATGGCGCTCGGCAAGAACCTGCTCGTGGCGTTCATGCCGTGGGAGGGTCACAACTACGAGGACGCGATCATCCTGTCGCAGCGCCTCGTGCAGGACGACGTCCTCTCCTCGATCCACATCGAGGAGCACGAGGTCGACGCCCGTGACACCAAGCTCGGCCCCGAGGAGATCACCCGGGACATCCCGAACGTCTCCGAGGAGGTCCTGGCCGACCTCGACGAGCGCGGCATCATCCGCATCGGTGCCGAGGTCGTCGCCGGCGACATCCTGGTCGGCAAGGTCACCCCGAAGGGTGAGACCGAGCTGACCCCGGAGGAGCGCCTGCTCCGCGCCATCTTCGGCGAGAAGGCCCGTGAGGTCCGTGACACCTCGCTGAAGGTCCCGCACGGCGAGACCGGCAAGGTCATCGGCGTCCGCGTCTTCGACCGCGAGGAGGGCGACGAGCTTCCCCCGGGCGTGAACCAGCTGGTCCGCGTCTACGTCGCCCAGAAGCGCAAGATCACCGACGGTGACAAGCTCGCCGGCCGTCACGGCAACAAGGGTGTCATCTCCAAGATCCTGCCCATCGAGGACATGCCGTTCCTCGAGGACGGAACTCCGGTCGACATCATCCTCAACCCGCTCGGTGTCCCGTCCCGAATGAACCCGGGACAGGTCCTGGAGATCCACCTCGGCTGGCTCGCCAGCCGAGGCTGGGACGTCTCCGGCCTCGCCGACGAGTGGGCGCAGCGCCTCCAGGCCATCGGCGCCGACCAGGTCGCCCCCGGCACCAACGTCGCCACCCCGGTCTTCGACGGTGCGCGTGAGGACGAGCTCGCGGGTCTGCTCCAGCACACCATCCCGAACCGCGACGGCGAGCGCATGGTGCTCCCGTCCGGCAAGGCGCGCCTGTTCGACGGCCGCTCCGGCGAGCCGTTCCCGGACCCGATCTCCGTCGGGTACATGTACATCCTCAAGCTCCACCACCTGGTCGACGACAAGCTGCACGCCCGGTCGACCGGCCCGTACTCGATGATCACCCAGCAGCCGCTGGGTGGTAAGGCCCAGTTCGGTGGCCAGCGCTTCGGTGAGATGGAGGTGTGGGCGCTGGAGGCTTACGGCGCCGCCTACGCCCTCCAGGAGCTGCTGACGATCAAGTCCGACGACGTGACCGGCCGCGTGAAGGTCTACGAGGCCATCGTCAAGGGCGAGAACATCCCTGAGCCCGGCATCCCCGAGTCCTTCAAGGTGCTCATCAAGGAGATGCAGTCCCTGTGCCTCAACGTGGAGGTGCTGTCCTCGGACGGCATGTCCATCGAGATGCGCGACACCGACGAGGACGTCTTCCGCGCAGCGGAGGAGCTCGGCATCGACCTGTCCCGGCGCGAGCCGAGCAGCGTCGAAGAGGTCTGACGGGAGTCCGGTGCGGGGGCTCAGCGATGAGCCCCCCGCCGGCCCCAGGACCCCCGTATCAGACCCACAGCCTTACAACCCTGAGAGGGATTGACGCATAGTGCTCGACGTCAACTTCTTCGACGAGCTCCGGATCGGTCTGGCCACCGCTGACGACATCCGTCAGTGGAGCCACGGCGAGGTCAAGAAGCCGGAGACCATCAACTACCGCACCCTGAAGCCCGAAAAGGACGGACTCTTCTGCGAGAAGATCTTCGGTCCGACCCGGGACTGGGAGTGCTACTGCGGCAAGTACAAGCGTGTCCGCTTCAAGGGCATCATCTGTGAGCGGTGTGGCGTCGAGGTCACCCGCGCCAAGGTGCGCCGTGAGCGGATGGGCCACATCGAGCTGGCCGCTCCGGTCACGCACATCTGGTACTTCAAGGGCGTTCCGTCGCGCCTCGGCTACCTGCTCGACCTCGCCCCGAAGGACCTGGAGAAGGTCATCTACTTCGCGGCGTACATGATCACGTACGTCGACGACGAGCGTCGTACGCGTGACCTGCCCTCGCTGGAGGCGCACGTCTCCGTCGAGCGTCAGCAGATCGAGAACCGTCGCGACTCCGACCTGGAGGCCCGCGCCAAGAAGCTCGAGAACGACCTCGCCGAGCTGGAGGCCGAGGGCGCCAAGGCCGACGTGCGCCGCAAGGTGCGCGAGGGTGCCGAGCGCGAGATGAAGCAGCTGCGCGACCGTGCGCAGCGCGAGATCGACCGTCTCGACGAGGTCTGGGCGCGCTTCAAGAACCTCAAGGTCCAGGACCTGGAGGGCGACGAGCTCCTCTACCGCGAGCTGCGTGACCGCTTCGGCACGTACTTCGACGGCTCGATGGGTGCCGCGGCGCTGCAGAAGCGCCTGGAGTCCTTCGACCTCGAGGAAGAGGCCGAGAAGCTCCGCGAGATCATCCGTACCGGCAAGGGCCAGAAGAAGACCCGTGCGCTCAAGCGCCTCAAGGTCGTCTCCGCGTTCCTGCAGACCGCGAACAGCCCCAAGGGCATGGTTCTCGACTGCGTGCCGGTCATCCCGCCGGACCTGCGTCCGATGGTGCAGCTCGACGGTGGCCGCTTCGCGACCTCCGACCTCAACGACCTGTACCGCCGTGTGATCAACCGCAACAACCGTCTGAAGCGTCTGCTCGACCTCGGTGCCCCCGAGATCATCGTGAACAACGAGAAGCGGATGCTCCAGGAGGCGGTCGACGCCCTCTTCGACAACGGCCGTCGTGGTCGCCCGGTCACGGGCCCCGGCAACCGTCCGCTGAAGTCCCTCAGCGACATGCTGAAGGGTAAGCAGGGTCGATTCCGTCAGAACCTGCTCGGCAAGCGTGTGGACTACTCCGCGCGTTCCGTCATCGTCGTCGGCCCGCAGCTCAAGCTGCACCAGTGCGGTCTGCCGAAGGCCATGGCGCTGGAGCTCTTCAAGCCGTTCGTGATGAAGCGCCTGGTCGACCTGAACCACGCGCAGAACATCAAGTCGGCGAAGCGCATGGTCGAGCGCGGCCGCACGGTCGTGTACGACGTCCTCGAAGAGGTCATCGCCGAGCACCCGGTCCTGCTGAACCGTGCCCCCACGCTGCACCGTCTCGGTATCCAGGCGTTCGAGCCGCAGCTCGTCGAGGGCAAGGCCATCCAGATCCACCCGCTCGTCTGCACCGCGTTCAACGCGGACTTCGACGGTGACCAGATGGCCGTCCACCTGCCGCTCTCCGCGGAGGCGCAGGCCGAGGCCCGCATCCTGATGCTGTCCTCGAACAACATCCTCAAGCCGGCCGACGGCCGTCCGGTGACGATGCCGACCCAGGACATGGTCCTCGGTCTGTTCTTCCTCACCACCGACGGTGAGCTCCGTGACACCAAGGGCGAGGGCCGCGCGTTCGGCTCCACGGCCGAGGCGATCATGGCGTTCGATGCCGGCGAGCTCGCGCTGCAGTCGCAGATCGACATCCGCTTCCCGATCGGCACCGTTCCGCCGCGCGGCTGGGTTCCCCCGGTCGCCGAGGAGGGCGAGCCGGAGTGGCAGCAGGGTGACTCGTTCCGCCTGCGCACGACCCTGGGCCGCGCGCTCTTCAACGAGCTGCTGCCCGAGGACTACCCGTTCGTCGACTACTCCGTCGGCAAGAAGCAGCTCTCCGAGATCGTCAACGACCTCGCCGAGCGCTACCCCAAGGTCATCGTGGCGGCGACGCTCGACAACCTGAAGGCGGCGGGCTTCTACTGGGCGACCCGCTCCGGTGTCACCGTGGCCATCTCCGACGTCGTCGTTCCCGAGGCGAAGAAGGAGATCGTCCGCGGCTACGAGGCGCAGGACGAGAAGGTCCAGAAGCAGTACGAGCGCGGTCTGATCACCAAGGAAGAGCGCACTCAGGAGCTCATCGCGATTTGGACCAAGGCGACCAACGAGGTCGCCGAGGCGATGAACGCGAACTTCCCCAAGACGAACCCCATCTTCATGATGGTTGACTCGGGTGCCCGAGGAAACATGATGCAGATGCGGCAGATCGCCGGTATGCGTGGTCTGGTGTCGAACGCCAAGAACGAGACCATCCCGCGTCCGATCAAGGCGTCCTTCCGCGAGGGTCTGTCCGTCCTCGAGTACTTCATCTCGACGCACGGTGCCCGTAAGGGTCTCGCCGACACCGCCCTGCGTACCGCCGACTCGGGTTACCTGACCCGTCGTCTGGTGGACGTCTCGCAGGACGTCATCATCCGCGAGGAGGACTGTGGCACCGAGCGCGGTCTGAAGCTGCGGATCGCGGCCAAGGACGAGGCCGGTGTCCTGCGGAAGACGGACGACGTCGAGACTTCCGTGTACGCGCGGATGCTCGCCGAGGACGTCGTCGTGGACGGCAAGGTCATCGCGCCGGCCAACGTCGACCTGGGTGACGTGCTCATCGACGCCCTGGTCAACGCGGGCGTCGAGGAGGTCAAGACCCGTTCGGTCCTGACCTGTGAGTCCGCCGTCGGTACCTGTGCGTTCTGCTACGGCCGTTCGCTCGCCACCGGCAAGCTGGTCGACATCGGTGAGGCGGTCGGCATCATCGCCGCCCAGTCCATCGGTGAGCCCGGTACCCAGCTGACGATGCGTACCTTCCACACCGGTGGTGTGGCCGGTGACGACATCACCCAGGGTCTGCCGCGTGTCGTCGAGCTCTTCGAGGCCCGCCAGCCCAAGGGTGTCGCCCCGATCTCCGAGGCGGCCGGTCGCGTCCGCATCGAGGAGACCGAGAAGACCAAGAAGATCGTCGTCACCCCGGACGACGGCACCGACGAGACGGCGTACCCGATCTCGAAGCGTGCCCGTCTGCTCGTGGGCGAGGGCGACCACGTCGAGGTGGGCCAGAAGCTCACCGTGGGTGCCACCAACCCGCACGACGTGCTTCGCATCCTGGGTCAGCGTGCCGTCCAGGTCCACCTGGTCGGCGAGGTCCAGAAGGTCTACAACTCGCAGGGCGTGTCGATCCACGACAAGCACATCGAGATCATCATCCGGCAGATGCTGCGCCGCGTGACGATCATCGAGTCCGGCGACGCGGAGCTGCTGCCGGGCGAGCTCGTCGAGCGCTCGAAGTTCGAGACCGAGAACCGTCGTGTGGTCCAGGAAGGCGGCCACCCGGCCTCCGGCCGTCCGCAGCTGATGGGTATCACCAAGGCCTCGCTGGCGACGGAGTCCTGGCTGTCGGCCGCCTCCTTCCAGGAGACGACCCGAGTCCTGACGGATGCGGCGATCAACGCCAAGTCCGACAGCCTCATCGGCCTCAAGGAGAACGTCATCATCGGTAAGCTCATCCCGGCCGGTACGGGTCTGTCCCGCTACCGCAACATCCGGGTCGAGCCGACCGAGGAGGCCAAGGCCGCGATGTACTCGGCCGTCGGCTACGACGACATCGACTACTCGCCGTTCGGCACCGGCTCCGGCCAGGCCGTTCCGCTGGAGGACTACGACTACGGTCCGTACAACCAGTAAGTAGCGATAGAACGCCAAGAAGGGCGGCACCCCGCACGGGGTGCCGCCCTTCGGCGTTCGTCTCACAGGCCGGGTCAGCGCGCGGTCAGCTCCCAGACCGTGACGGCGACCGTGGCCACCGCGGCCAGCGCGCCGATGCTGGCCAGCGGCCAGCGGGCCCGCTCAAGGGCGTCGAGCCGGGCCTCGTGGTCGGCGAGCTGCTTGTCGGTCTGGTCGCTGCGCTGCACGAGCAGCGCGAGCGAGCCGTCGACCCGGGCGAAGCCGGCCTCCAGCGTGCCGCGCAGCCGCTCCAGTTCGAGGGCCACGGCGACCGGGTCGTTCGGGTCAGACTCGGTCATCGGCGGCCGCCTCGGGGAGCGTCTCCGGCGCGGTGCGCAGCCAGCCGGGAAGCAGGCGCTGGACGCTGGACAGGGCCATCACCCGGGTGAGGGCGCCGGCGACGGCGAGCCCCCCGGCGACCCAGGGCAGGGTGGCGGGGAGCCCGGAGGCGTCGACGATCTCGGGCAGGACGACGGCGATGCCGACGGCGGCCTGCAGCACGGTGCGGGCCGTCCGCTTGGCGGCTTCGGACATGGTGGTTCTCCTTGCGTGGGGGGTCTTGCGTGGTGGGGGCTACTGCACGAACGGGACCTTCAGCGCGTTCCAGGAGGCGGCGCCCGGCCAGCCGTCGGCGTCGGAGCCGGAGAAGCCGAGCTTGCGCTGCCAGGCCGCGTACGACTGGCGGTCGGTCTCGGACCAGCGCGGGCTCGGGCCGACCTGGTAGCGGCCGCAGCCCTCGGCGACCAGCCGGCGGCCCATCGCGGTGACGATGGGGGAGCTCGGGGTGGTCTTGAAGAAGGCGGTGCCGGGGAACGGCTGGTAGCGCGGGGTGGCCGGCTTGGCGGGGGCGGTGGGCTTGGCCGCGGGGGCCTTGCCGAGCCGCTGCTGCACCCGGCCGCGCATGACGGGCATGCCGAAGCCGCGCGGGTCGTTCTTCCAGTCGGACCACTCAGAGTGGCCGATGACGGACTTGGCGCCCCAGCCGTGGGCCCGGCAGAGCGCGGCCGAGACCCGCTCGATGGCGTCGAGCTGGGCGGCCGGCCAGGGGTCGGTGCCGTTGCCGAGGTTGATGCACTCGAAGCCGTAGAAGCGCGAGTTGCCGTCGACGGCGCCGGAGCTGCCCTGGTGCTCGTGCGGGACCGGCGGCCGGTCCCCGTACGTCTCGCTGACCACCGCCTGGAGGACGGACGGGTCGCCGCCGCCCGCGTGGTTGGCGCGGCCGTTGGCGATCAGGTGGACGGTGCCGTCCTTGGCGATGACGCCGTGGCACAGCGGGCCTGGCAGGCCCTCGTAGCCGTCGTAGCACATGCCGACGGTGTGCTCGGTGCCGCTGGACACGCTGTGGTGGATCATCACGCCGACCACGGGCCCCCAGGCCCCGTGGCCGTTGCGGTTGTGGGTGCGCCAGCCGTCGTGCTCGACGACGGTGACGCCTTCGGCGCGGAGCGCGGCGACGAACCGGTCCGCGGTGAGGGGGGCTGCCATGTTGTCCTCCGGGCATGAGAAAACCCCGGCCGGTCTGTCGGCACGGGGCGGGACGTACGGGATAGCGGTCGTACGGGGTGGGGCGGGCCTTCGCTACGGGGCGGGGCCTTCGCTACGGGGCGGGGCTGCGCTACGGGGCGGGCGTGGCCGGGGCCCAGGTGGCGCAGAGCGCGGCGTAGGCGGCGCGGCGGTTCTCGAAGTCGGCCAGGGCGGCGTCGACGGCCCGCTGCACGGCGGTCTGGTCGGGAACGGCGGGGACGCCGTTCTGCGCCTGGATGATGACGAGGCCGGAGCCGCGCAGGAGGGAGTCGCCCGCGCCCTTCTCGTTGAGCTCGGCGGTGACGTACACCGCCGGGTACTGCCCGGTCACCGGGTCGCGCTCAAGCGTGTAGCCGATGCTGTTGTCGTAGACGCGGACGTTGAGCGTGTGGCCGTTCTGGGTGACGAGGGCGCGGCCCGCGTAGTCGATGGCGACGCCCCAGGGCTGGGTGGTGTCGATGTTCATGGTGCGCTCCTCAGGTCTGCGTGCCGTGGATGAGGACGGGCTGGGCGTAGACCGTGCCGGCCGTGGCCAGGGCCTGGATCTCGATGTTCATGGTCTGGCCGAACCTGGCCTTCATGTCGCCGGGCAGCAGGCCGGTGTAGTCGTACGTGGTGCCGGCGGTGACGGTGGGGCCGAACGGGGTGCTGTCGACGAGGACCCGCACCTGCCCGGTGCCGCCGGTGGACGCCGCCGTGCTGATGGCGAGCCGCATCTTCGGCTGCCAGATCGGGTTGGAGCAGCGGGCGATGGTCGTGAAGGCGGTGCTGGTGGTCGAGGGCCACTTGGCCGGGTCGACGGCCAGCGGCGGCATCAGCTGGAGCCAGGGCCGGGCCAGGCCGCCGGTCATGATGTCGTCCGAGAAGATCTCGTGGCTGTAGCCGTCGAACACCCGGATCAGCGGCCGGGTGAGGCTGATGTTGGCGGTCTGCGTCGCGGGCCGGAACTCGTTGGCGGCGGGACGGGTGTTGACCGCGGTGGACAGGGTCTTGAGCCGGCGTTCCATCTGGTTCAGCCGGTCGATGATGTCCTCGGGCAGCTGGGGCATCAGGCCTCCTCAAGGTAGAGCTCGGCGGTGTCGGGCCGGCCGCGCTCCGGGGGAGTGACCTTGACACCGATGATCCGGTAGCGGGCGTCGAGGCCCTGCGAGAACCACTCGTCGGTGATCCGGATGCGGGCGACACGGCCGATGAGCTGCGGCGGGACGACACCACCCAGGTGGATGCTGACCTGGGGGATCACCACGGCGCCCCGGGACTCGCCGAGTTCGCGGCCGGCGATGGAGTCGAGCGCGAGCGGGTCCGTGACCTCGTTGTGGTCCGAGGACAGGTCGATCAGCGGCCAGCCGTCGACGAGCAGGTCGGTGGCGATCTGCTGGTTGGAGTAGACCGGCCGGGACTCGGTGGCGGCGTTGGAGTTGACGGAGGCGCCGCGGGCCAGGGCGGTGGTGCCGCCGCGGGTCGCGTCGTACGGGAAGGAGTACGACAGGATGACGCCGGGCCGGTCGAAGATCAGGTCGGTCGCACCGTTGACGATCTTGGGCGCGCCGAGCCGGAGCTGCTTGATCCGGGCGCCGTTCTTGTTGGGGTCGGGGTCGCGGTAGACCAGGACCTGGTACTCGAAGCCGTTCTCCAGCTTTGCGATCTGGTCGAGCGCGTCCTGGTAGACGGTCTCGTCGCCGAGCCGCCAGGAGACCGTCCGCTTGTAGTCGGAGCTCTCCTCACCGAAGGTGATGCCGAGCCGGCGGGGCTCCTCGCCGGCGGGTGCGCCCGGGTAGTTCTGGACGTCGAGCTCCTGCCAGAGCCGGCGGGCGATCTCCAGCTGGTCGGTGGGGGTGTCGTACTTGATCTCGGTACGGATGCGGCGGCGGCTCGCGTACGAGTCGAAGGTCGCCGCCTGGATGCCGAGGGTCAGCACGCCGCGGCCGCTGGACTGCAGCGTGGTGGTCCAGACGATGCCGCCCCACCACAGGTCCCCGCCGCGCTCCAGGTAGACCGCGGTGCGGCCCTCGCGGACCTTCTTCACCCGCTCGGCGATGGCCTTGTCGGGGATGGGGATGGTTCCGGAGAGGGAGCCGGCCTTGCCGATGTAGTCGTCGAACTGGACGTCGCGCAGCGGCAGGATGTCCAGGGTCTGGTCGGTGAGCAGGTCGGTGAAGATGGCCCGGTAGGGCGTGTCGAGTGCCATGTGCGGGCCTCCTTACAGGATGTAGGTGGCGGAGATGCGGACGTACCGGCCGGCGGTCAGGACGCCGTTCGGGGACCAGGTGCGCAGGTTGACCTGGCCGTTGCTGAAGATGTTGGCGCCGCCCGAGCCGAAGCCGTCGCAGGCCACGGCCTCGAAGTCCCAGGCGGGGCGCCAGCCGACCGGAAGGGTGCACAGCGGCTCGTCGGTGATGTTGCCGGCCGCGTTGGAGGTGAGGTCGGCACCGTTGCGCACGACCGTGACGGTCATGGTGCACAGGCCGCTCTTGGTCCGGCGCGCGTTGTAGGAGTAGACCGTCCAGTTGGGCAGCGCGGTGGCGCCGGTGGTGATGGTCTCCACCTCGACCGGCGGCTGGTAGGCCACCCAGGCGCTGCCGTTCCAGCGCTGCAGCTGGCCGCCGTTGTAGTCGCGGTACTGGCCGGTGTAGCTGCCGGTGGTGATGGTGCCGCTGGGCGCGATGCCGCCGATCTCCTTGGGGTAGGCGACCCAGGCGGTGCCGTCCCAGCGCTGCAGGAAGTGCGCGTTGTCGTTGTCCTGGTACTGGCCCGGGTAGGCGCCGGCGATGCCGGCGTTGTTGTAGACGGGCATGATGCCGCCGGACGAGACGGTGGTGACGCGCAGGTCGGTGGAGGCGCCGCCGGCCCAGTCGATGCCGCCGTTGCCGGCGGAGGCGCCCTTCTTGACCTTGACGGTGAACAGGACCATCGAGCGGACGGGCGCGGTCGGGGCGACCGGGGTGGCCGACGGGGTGCCCTTGATGATCTCGACGACGGCGTCGTACTTGCCGAGGGCGTCGACGTCGTGGTCGTAGACGCGGAGCACGACGAGGTCGATGCGGTCGTTGAGCGGGTCGCCGTCGGCGAAGGTGATGGTGATGTCCTCGTCGAGGGCGACCGGGTAGGCGCCGTCGGTGACGGCGCCGGCCTGGATGACGGCCTTGCCGTGGTAGACGGTGGCCGTCATCGGGCCCGAGGAGGCCATCCACAGGCCGCCGACCCGGTACTTGCCGTCGTACGTGCCGGGCAGGATGCCGGAGCGGACGCCCAGCGGGTTGACGGGGGTGGTGGCGCCGATGTTGGTGACGCGGGTGTTCTGACGGGTCTGACCGGTGGGCAGCAGCCAGCCGGAGCGTACGGGCATGGGTTCTCCTGTGGGCGGTGCGGTCTGGGGTCCGGGGCTCAGTACTGCGGGGCTCAGTACAGGGGCTGGACGCAGACGAAGACGTTGTCGAACCAGGCCCGCACCGCCGTGTTGGAGGTCCGGTACCAGGTCTGCACCGTGTAAGTGGCGCCGGGCGTCAGGTTGTTGAGGATCTGCGTGGTCGAGGTCGACGTCGGGCCGAGGACCGGGCTCATCACGCCGAACTCGTCGTCCAGGTCGCGGACCACCGTCGTGCCCTGCAGGATCTTCGGGCAGAAGACGCCGTAGCCGCCGCCGGTGCCGACCATCTCCATCCGCGCGCCGAAGGTGATGATCGCGCGCCGCGAGGCCGGGGCCTTGAAGGTCATCTTCACCGGGTTCTCGGTCCGGTCGAAGAGCGTGTCCACCCAGGTCGCGGAGTTGGTGTAGCCCGCGTCGATGTTGTCGTAGAAGTACGGGCCGGGGAACGCCGCCACCCAGGCGGTGCCGTTCCAGCGCTGGAGCTCACCGTTGGTGCCGTCGCGGTACTGGCCGACGTAGGAGCCCTGCAGGGTGGAGGCGGAGGACGGCACGACACCGCCGAGGGCCTCCGGGTACGCGACCCACTTGCCGCCGTCCCAGCGCTGCAGCTGGTTGTTCGGGGTGTCGATGTACGCGCCCGGGTGGGCGCCCGGCAGCACCGGGCCCTCGACCGGGAGGATGCCGCCGGCCGAGACGACCGGGGTGCGCAGGTCGGTCAGGGACGTGGCCCACGGGATGCCGCCGTTGCCCGCGCTGGCGTTGGCCGGCACGAGGACCTGGTACAGCGGGAGGCTGCGCGGCGGGACGGCCGGGAGCTTCGGGGTGGCCTCCGGCACGCCCTGGATGACCTCGATGACGGCCTCGTTGCGGGTGCCGCCGTCGTAGAGCTTGTCGTAGACCCGCAGGACCACCAGGTCGAGGCGGCCGTACGTGGCGGAGCCGGCCGCGAAGGTGACCTGCTCGGCGGCCGGCAGGGTCACCGGGTAGACGCCCTGCGAGATGTCGCCCTGGATGACGGCGCGGCCCTCGGAGACGGTGGCCGTCATCGCGGAGGCGCCGGTCATCCAGAAGCCGGACAGGCGGTACTGGCCGCTGTAGGAGCCCGGCAGGATGCCGGAGCGGACCTGGACCGGGTTGATCATGGTGGTGGGGGTCTGGGTGAGGCGGGTGTCCTCGCGGGTCTGGCCGGTCTCGGCGACCCAGCTGCTGCGCAGGTTCATGGGGTTCTCCTGGTCGGGGTTGAGAGGAGGACGGTTCGGGACCGGGTCAGGACCGGATCCACTGGGCGGTGAGGGAGGTGTAGTAGCCGGAGCCGCCGAGGGTGCGGACCGCGGCCGTCTGGTTGTGGTAACCGGCGAGCTGAAGCGTGTTGCCCGCGTTGAACTTCATGAGGCCCTCGCCGCCGACGCTCGTGGCACCCATGGATGCCGAGGTCATCCAGGTCATGCGGGGCACGCCGACGCCGCCGTTGACGGTGATGCGGGCGCCGCGCACACCGGTGGTGGAGTCGCCGCTCCAGGTGATGTTGGCGGTGACCCGCCACCAGCCGGTGCGCGGGACGACGAAGGTGTCGGTGCCGTTCCAGGCGTTGAAGTCGTCGACGTCGAGGAAGTTCATCGTGATCGGCGTCCACGCGTTGGGCGGCACGCTCTGCATCGAGGTCTGCGCGACGCTGAAGAGGATCGTCGCCTTGCCCTCGGCGTACTGCCAGGCGGCGCCGTCCCAGCGCTGCAGGATGCCGGCGTTGTCGCGGTACTGGCCCGCGTAACTGCCCGTCGTCGCCGTGCCGTTGGGCGCGATGCCGCCGATCGCCTTCGGGTACGCGACCCAGGCGGTGCCGTCCCAGCGCTGCAACTGGCCCGAGACGTCGCGGTACTGGCCCGCGTACACGCCGTTGAAACCGCTGGCCGGCATGATGCCGCCGAGCGCCGTCATCGGATAGTGCTTGGTGGTGACGGCGCCGGTCGTCCAGCCGATGCCGCCGGTGCCGGCGGAGGTGCCGGCCGGGACGGAGATCGTGTAGAGGGGGAAGGAGCTGCCCGGGCCCGAGGCCGGGATCTGGGGGGTGGCCGAGGGTGTGCCCTTGATCAGCCGGATCACGGCGTCCGTGGCACCGCTCTTGTCGTAGGTGTCGTCCAGTACGGCCAGCTCGATGACGTCGATCCGGCCGTACTGCGGATCACCGTCGGCGATGGTGATCGACTCGGGCGCGGTCACCGCGATCATGTACGCGCCCTGGGCGGTCTCGTTGCCCTGGATGACGGCCCGGCCGGTGCCGATGGTGCACTGCATCGCGGAGTCGCCGGTCAGTGCGAAGCCGCCCGGCACGATGCCGGGCCGCGAGCGCAGCGGGGGAGCGGTCGCGCTGCCGCTGCTGGGCGTGAGCAGCGCGGACAGGGCGATCCGGGTGTCCTCGCGGGTCTGGCCCGTGGACTGGAGCCAGGCGGCCCGTACGGTCATGGGTTCACTCCTTTACGAGTCGAGCTCTGGCGGGGTCACCACTCGGCGCTGCGCCAGGTGACGGTCATCAGCGCGTCCGGGGTGGCGGAGTCGGGCCGGAACGCCAGCTCGGTGCGGCCCGGTTCGAGCAGGAACAGCTCCTCCGGGCTGGAGTCGGCCATCGCGGTGTGGCGGCGGGACGCGGTGTTGTTGAGCGTGACCGTGCCCGCGGCGGTGTCGACGACGAGCTCGTCGCCGGCGGCAAGGTCGATCGCGTACCGCAGCCGGCGCTTGCTGACCCGCTCGGTGACGGTCGGCATCGAGCAGGGACCGCGGAAGACGATCACCGGGTGGGTGGCCGCCGAACCGGTGTTCTCGGCGACGGCGTCACCGGTGGACTTGGCCTGGCCCCAGTTGAGCGGCCAGGTCAGCCCGTTCGGCAGCCAGTTCAGACCGGACTCGGGCTGCGGGGCGGTGGTGGAGGCGGACTGCTCGTTGACGACGTAGCGGCGCGGGTCGGAGGCGAGCCACTGCACCGACATGCGCGTGCTGCCCTGGGTGGCGAAGCCCTGGTCGGCGGGGACGACGCGCTGGGCGATCCGGGCGCGCACGGCGAGCAGTTCGCCGTGCAGCCGGACGGTGAGCCAGCGCTCCTCCTCCAGGAGGCCGAGCGCCTGGCGCAGCGCGCGGACGGCCTCGGGGACGCCGTCGAAGTCCGGCATCAGGACGATCGTGCCGCCGACCTTGCGCGGCTTGGCGTAGCGGGAGCCCGACCAGGCACCGTGCGAGGTGGGCCGGTCGGCGTCGGAGGAGTCGTACTCGGGCAGGTCCTCCCAGCCGGACAGACCGGCCCGGTCGACGGCGAAGGGCGTGCCGGGGCCGATGAGAAGCCCGGCCCACTGCATCTGCCCGTCCTGGGTGATGAGGGAGCCGGGCGCGAGGTCGGCGGTGTAGTTGTTCGCGTCGTAAGCGACTGTGGTCTCGGCCATGGGCCGGTCACCTCACTTCTGAGGGGGTGTCAGGGTGGACGGGTTCAGCAGTGGGCGGCCGCGAGGAACAGCAGGTCCTCGGCGGTCGACCGCGGGCCGGCCCCGGGGTCCTCGTGGAAGTCCCGGATCCGGTGCGGCTTCCGGGGTGCCTCGGTGATGGCCGGGACGCGCCGGTTCTCCAGCACGCTGAGCGCGTCGATGCGCGGGGCGTCGGGGGCACCGGGGAAGACGACACCGCCCTCGGCGAGCATCGGGATCTTGGGGATGTCGATGCCGAAGTGCTTGCCGAGGAAGTCGAAGCTCAGCTTGTTGAGCCCGTCGATGATCCAGTTGGCGAAGGCGATGAGCCCGTCGATCGGTCCCTTGACGACGCCGATGACGGCGGTCAGGGCGCCCTTGATGAGCTCGCCCATGCCGTGCAGGGCGTTGCCGACGGCTTCCTTGGCGTGGCTGAAGAAGCCGGGGATCTTGTCGGTGAAGAGGGACAGGAACGGGTGGATGACGTTCTTGATCGCGTTGATGGAGCTGGACGCGATGCCGCGCAGGGCGTTGACGGCGGAGGTGACGATGGACCGGACGTGGGAGAACCCGTTGATCGCGTCGCCGATGATCTTCAGGAAGGTCGTGAAGACCGTCAGGTAGGCCTTGAAGTAGTTCATGACCAGCGTGCCGATGAGCGTCAGGATCGGCTGGAGGAACTTGAAGACCGCCTGGAAGCCCTTGAGGGCCTGCTGCATGACCTGCTTGATGATCCGCTGCCCGGTCTCGGTGTTCACCGCGTACTCGATGAGCCACGCGGCGACCGGGAGGAGGATGCTCGTGATGAAGCCGATCGGGGTCGTCTTCATCGTCAGGTTGATGCTGGTCATGACGACGGAGGCGAGCTCCATCACCGTGCCGTAGGTGTCCATCAGCTTGGTGATGGTGTCCATGAAGGGCAGCAGCGGCATCAGCATGTCCAGGAGCATGGAGAGGGCCGGGCCGCCGAACAGCGCGGCCACCCTCCCCGCCTTGCCCGCCGCGGTGCCCAGCTTCTTGAAGCCGTTCGCCGCCTTGGACTGCTGGATCCGCCGGACGGCGCCGGCCGCGCCGGACGCGCTCGTCTTGACGTTGCGCACGGTGTTGCCGGCCGCCCGCAGCCCGGCGGCCAGCTTGTCCATGCCGCCGGCCGCCCGCTGCGCGTCCTCCTTGATCCGCTTCAGCCCGCCGGCCGCGTCGCCGAGGCCGCGCCGCAGCGTCCTCATCACCGGTTCCGCGCCCAGGAACGGGTTGCGGAAGGCGGCGGCACTCATCCGCGCGCCTTCGCCAGGTACATCAGCGCGTCCGCGGTCGACTGCGGGTCACTGTTGCGGGCCGCGTGGTAGTGCTCGATGTGCAGTCCGGCGCCGGCGCCCTGGCCCGCCTGCAGCTGCGCGTGCATCCGGGCGCGGCGGGCGGTGAGGGCGAGCAGCCGGTCCAGCTTGGAGAGCGGGAGGACGGCCTCGGCCTCGCCGGCCTCGGCGATGATCGCCGGGACACCGCCGGCGCGCGGCATGACGACACCACCGGTGGCGAGCATCGGGATGGTCGGGATGTGCACGCCGAAGGTCTTGCCACCGACGAGCGGGACCCAGCCGGGGACGCTGACGTGGACCCCGTTGACCGCGTTGATCATGCGGTTGATCAGGCCGATGACGGCGTTGATCGGGCCGGACACGGCGCTCTTGATGCCGTCGAACGCGCGGGACGCGATGCCGCTGAGGGCGCCCCAGATCGAGGACATCTTGTCCTTCACGGCCTGGAAGGCGTGCGGGATCGTCTCCTTGATCCAGTTGACCACCGGCGTGATCACGGCCTTGATGCCGTTCCAGACCGCGCCGATGACGGCCTTGATGGCCTTCATCACCGTGGTGATGACCGTCTTCCAGATGTTGACGTAGGTCTTGATGACGGTGGCGACGGCCTTGACGACGACCGTGATGGCCTTCTTGATGCCGTCCCAGACCTTCTTGATCAGGGCTCCGGCCTGCTTCATGATCGGCCCGATGGCCTTCATGACGGCGCTGATCACGACCTTGATCGCGTCGAACGCCTTCTTGATGACCTTCTGCATCGTCTTCGACTGCATCGCCATGTCGACGACTTTTTCGATGAGAGGCATGAAGAGCTCGACGAGCCGGGCGAGCAGATTGCCCTTCATCGACTTGTTGAGCTTGTCCTGACCCTTGGACGCCTTGCCGGCGCCGGACTCGTACTTGCCGAGCTTGGTCCCGGCGGACTCACCGGTCTTGCCGGCCTTGGTCATCGCCTTCTCGGCGTTGTCCGAGGCGGTCTTGAGGTTCTTGAGCTGGGCGTTGGAGCCGTCGGCGTTGGTCTTGAGGTTCTTCAGCTGGTTGGACGCTCCGTTTCCGGCGTCCCCGACCTTCTTGAGGTCGCTGCCGGCGCCGGAGGCCTGCGTCTTGAGGTGGCGCAGGGCGTCGGACGCGCCCTTCAGGGAGCTGTTGAGAGACATGGGTTACCTCCTTTCGGGGTGGGTGGGTCAGCTGGTGGCGGGCGGGCCGATGACGGTCAATGCCTGCGAGGCGGCGAGCTTGAGGGCGTCGAAGGCGTGGCCGACGTCGCGGCCGGCCTTGGCGAGGCGCTCGGCGGACTTGGCGGCGGAGGAGAGAGTGCGGGCCTTGGGGAGCGCCTGCCAGCGCGCTGGATCGAGGTGCTGCTGGACGCCGACGAGCTTGCCGGCGCCCTTGGCGACGTCCTTCATGGCCTGGGGGTTGGCGTCCTTGACGACCTTGTTGATCTTGGCGAGCTTGCGCGCGTCGGGGAGCGGTGTGGGGAACTTGTCCAGCGCGTCGGCGACCTTGCCGACGTCGTCGGCATTGACGCCCACCATGCTTTCCTTGAGCTTCTTGATGGCGACCCCGATCTTGGTCACGGCGCGCGAGCTCGGCAGCTTGTGGTAGTTCGTGACGAAGCCGGGGGCGTGCTGGTTGAACGCCTCCAGGTGCGGGTTCAGCAGCTGGAGCTGGCGGCGCAGCGGGCCGAAGTTCGCTCCCGTCGGGATGGAGGCCAGTCCGCCTGCGGCGGCGTCCTCGCGCTGCTGGAGATGGTTGCGGTCGACCAGGCCGGGACGTGTGCCGTTGTCGTTCATGGCGATCGTCCGGTTGGTCAGGCTGGGGAACCGGGTGGCCATTCTGTCGAGGAGCGCGTTCTGGAGCCGCCGCTGCATGAGCGTGGAGCTGGCCAGCAGCATGCCCCCGACCAAGGGCACGAAGAGGCCCACGAAGGCCGAGGCGAAGTACGGCCAGACGACCGAGAAGTTCTTCCCCTCGTAGATCTTCTCCACGCCGGCGGCGACGCCGTCGAGACCCATGGTCTCGAGGTACTCCGACACCGGGTTCTTCGTGACCTCCTCGTGGATGTCACCGACCTGCTTGATCCACGGGGCGGCGGCTTCCTCGGTGAGGATCTTGGGGGCCTCGCCGATGAGGGAGTGCTTGAGCTGGGAGACGATCGCCTGCTTGTCGGTCGTCTTCTTGTCGTCGTTCTCGTCGGGAACCTTGTAGTTGAGCGTGATGGTGCCCGTGACCAGGGCGTTCCTGAGCGAGAAGATCTCATTGGAGATGTCGTCGATTGTTTTCGCCATGGATGGCTCCGCTTCCGGCCGCTAGCGGCCAAGCGCCGAAAAGCCCCTGCCGCAAGGAACTTCGGCAGGGGCTCGTGCGTGTGAAGGGCGTTCGGGCGGCTAGGCGTCGTCCTCCTGGCGGGAGCCGCGTCGCAGCGTCGCGAGGGCGTCGTTCCAGCCCGCCGCGTACGCGACCGCCTCGCGGCGGTTGACCTCGGCGTACAGCGTGCCGAGCAGCGCTCTCTTGTCGAGCGCGGCGGGTCCGTCCAAGAGCTGGGCGAGGCGGTCGTGGAGCGGGATCAGCGGTCGCGATGCCTCGGCCTGCTGGGTCATGGACGCCTGCCTTCCGGTTGCTTGCCCTTGCGTGCGTGGCGGCGCCGCGGAGTGAGGCGGGGGCACCACGTTATCGAACTTCTGTGCGAACAGAGTTTGGAACATCTGTTCGGTGTTTGTCGAGCGGGAAACACCTGACGGTGTGTCTTCTTGTCGGTTGTCCGAGCGGGTTGGTCCTCGATCGGGGCTGGTGTTCGACCGGGGTACTCTGGATGGCGCGTTCCCTGCACCTGACACAGTCGGGGGGCGAGGGGCGCGTAGGGGCGCGTGGGGACCCCAGGGGGTTGGAAGGCAGTGCGGACGCATGGAAACGGAGCCGGGCGCTAGCCGGCGGGAGCGGGTCATCGACTGGCTCGAAGCCCATCCGGACCTCCCCCACCTCTTCGCCCGTCTCAGCGAGCTCGTCCACGTCGCCGGGTACGCCCCGGAGGACCTCGTCGTCATGCCCCGCGCCGAGGTGGACCGGCGCGAGACCGCCGCGTTCACGGCGGGCTGGGCCGAGGCCGTCTCCGACGAACTCCCGCGCATCCGCCGCGAGTACGAGAAGCGGGTCGCCGACGCGTACGCGCAGGGCCAGGGCGACGCCCGTGGTATACGCAGGCCGCAGCGGCGCACGGACGGCGCCTCGGGCGACGGAGCCCGGGTCATCCCGCTGCCCTTCGCCCGGCTGCTCGAACCGCCGGCCGTCGTGGTCGAGGCCGAGGAACGCGTCCGCCGTGAGCGCGAGTTGTTCGAGCAGCGGGCCGAGCCCGACCCCGTACCGGCCGCCCCGGCTCCGGCTCCCGCACCCGCTCCCTCGCCGCCGCCGCCCGCGCCCGCGCGCGTACCGGAAGCCGCGCCCGAGCCCGTACCCGATCCCGCGCCGGAGCCGGACGTCCTGGTGACGGCTCAGGAGAGCCGTGCGCGCAGAAACGCCCAGCCGGTGCGGAAGGTGGTACGGGGCAAGGGCGGCCGGCCGATAGTGCCGCCGCTCAGCGGCGTCCCCACACAGACGGGAACGGCCGCGGACCGCCGTGACGCCGAGTTCGGTGAGCCGGGCGGGCGCGCGGGCGGGCGGGGGCGGCGGCTCTCCGACCGGGCCAGGGCACTGGAGGAGGAGCTGGCCGCCGAGCGAGCACAGGAAGCGCCCCCGGAGCCCGCTCCCTGAAAGCAGGGAACGGGCTCCGAGGGCCGTGGGGGGCGGGGTCTCAGCCGAGGGGTCGGCCGAGGGGTCAGCCGAAGAAGCGGGCGAGGGCGTCGGGGGAGATGGCCTCGCCGGTGCCCGCTCCCATGGCGCCACCGTCCTGCTCGTCCCCGTCGTCCTCGCCTGGCAGGCTCGGGCGCGGGATGGGCTCCGGCGGATCGGGCTGGTCGCCCTCCTCCGAATTGACGCACAGGAACATCCAGTTGGCGGCGGCCAGGTGGTCCACCGCCGCGGCGAGGAGGTGGTCGGTGACCGACCACTGCGCGGCCTCGCCGTGCATCTGCGTCAGCACGGCGCCGTCGGCCGGCAGATGCTTGATCAGCACCGCCAGGCGCCGGCTGGACAGCTCACCGCGGTACCAGTCGAGCAGGTCGGTGCTGAAGTAGCGGAGCAGGTCCGCCTCTAGTGCCTCGGCGTGTTCGTCGACGAACTCGACGAGGCTCAGTTTTCCCCCAGGCCGAGCCCGGTCTCCTTGCCGTAGGCCTCCAGGATGGCGGCGACGTCCTGCATGGTGATCTCGTGCTGCTCGAAGTTCGCGAACTGCTTCTCACCCATCAGGAGTGCGAGCAGCCCGTCCACGTCGTTGTCGTCGAGCTTGCGCAGGGCCTTCGCCGTCGCGCGGGAGAGCTCGGTGGGGAGGGTGTAGGTCTCGCCGTCCAGTTCGAAGCTCCAGCTGCGGCCGGAGGCCTCCAGGCGCTGGGCACGAGCGGCGTTGACGTCGAAACGGGCCATGGTGGCGTACTCCTGTGTTCGAGTGGGTGAAGAGAGGAGAGGGTGGAACGGGGCGTGAGGGGTGGGGCGGGGCGGTTCTCACCGCCCCGCCCCGGGTGAGGCCGACTCAGCCGACCGTCGATCAGACGGATCAGACGGTGGCGGAGTACTGGCTGTCCTTCATGAGGAAGGTCGCCAGCGGCTTGCCGTCGCCCTTCGACATGGCCGAGAAGGTCACGCCCAGCGTGGACGCGGCCTTGCGGGCCAGCTTGATGTCGTCGGTCGCGGTGACCTGACCGTTCGGGATGATGAAGCGGTACTTGACCACGGTCGTGCCACCGGCCTTGACGTCGGTGAACTCCAGGCCGAGGGCGCGCACGTCCACGAACGGACGCTCGGCGATCTCGTAGCGGTAGGTGTCGACCGCCGGGGTCGGCTCGGCCTTGACCGCGTCGCCACCCATGAAGAACGGCAGGGTGTCCTCGTTGAACTGGAGCATGGCGAACTTCAGCGAGAGGTCACGCGCCGAGTAGATGTAGTGGACCGGGGAGACCGACTGCCACGAGTCGACGGCCTCCAGCTTGTCCTTCTTCGAGAAGGTGACACCGTCGCCGGTGGTGAAGCCGAGGTCCTTCCAGCCCGCGCCGGACCAGTCGGCGGCGGAGTCCGTGCCGAAGGTGGCGGGGGCGGACGTACCGGCGGCGGCGACGTAGAGCTTGCCGGCACCGGCGACGCGGATCTCGGCGGCGTTGTTTCCAGCCATGGTGGTGTTTCTCCTTGATGAGAGGGGTGAGGGCACCGCCCCGGGCCGTCAGGACCGGGTACGGCAAAGGCCCCGCCGGACGGCGAGGCCTGGTCTGTGGGGCGACCGTCACGAGGGGACGGCCGTGCGAGGGACCGTTACGGAGCGACGGTCAGGGAGAGCTGGATCAGGCAGAGGTAGCGGTTGGCGCCCCGGTAGAGGTAGTCGGGCGTCCAGCGCGGCCCGTCCATCTCCTCCACGTCCTGGACGAGGTTGTTGCCGATCACCTTGCCGAGCGTCATGAGCAGCGACTTGCGGGCGGCGTTGGCGAGGATGTGGGCCGCGGGCTTGGTCGGCGCGTAGACCTCGAACTCGATCAGCGGCTTGTCCAGGTGCAGGTCACCGATCCAGGCGCCGCCGCGGCGGTTGACGAGGACCGCGGTCTGCGTCCCGTCGAAGCCGCTCGGGGCCTGGGCGGCGACCGTGGCGCCGGCCAGCGCCGGGTCGGCCTTGAGGACGTCGACGACCAGCTTCTCGACGTCCGGGAACGCACTCGGGGGAGTGGTCATGACGGTTCTCCTCAGGGATAGGGGGAGATGAGGCGGGTTGGTGCGGGGGCCGCCCGGGGCGCTCGACGCGGGGAAGGGGGCGGGGGCGCGGAGCGCTCCCGGACGGCGGACGGCGGAGACTGCGGCCCGTCTCGCGGGCACAGCTCCGCCGCTGCACCAACTGTGACAGAGAGCGTGCGCGCACGCAACTAGTTCGGTGATCAGTTCTGGAAAGAGCGGTCACCGAGTCGGTGATACGCCTCTGACCTGGGGTTATGTGGGCGAGGCGGCCGCGATAGGTTGAGTTCCCCCGAACAGAGGAGCCGCCGTGCCGCCCATATCCGCAGCCCCCCGCCCCCGCCTCCTCTACGTCACCGACCTCGCCTACCCCGCCCGTGGCCGCCGCTACTGCGACGAGGACATCGACCTCACCGCCCGGCTGCGCGCCGAGTTCGACCTCGCCCTGTGCCACCCGCGCGACGCCGCCGCCCTCATGGCCGGCTTCGACGCCGTCGTCGTCCGCAACAGCGGCCCCGTCCTCCACTACCAGGACGCCTACGACGCCTTCCGCGCCCGGGCCGAGGCCGCAGGCACCCGCGTCTACAACCCGCTCCACGGGCGCGGCGACATGGCCGGCAAGCAGTACCTGCTCGACCTCACCACCGCCGGACTGCCCGTCATCCCCACCGTCGACCGCGCCGCCGACCTCGACCGGCTGCCCGCCGCCGAGGCGTACGCGGTCAAGCCCAAGGCCGGCGCCGACTCCATAGGGCTGCGCTTCGTCCCGTACGAGGAGCTGGCGGGACTCCCGTACGGCGAGATCCTCGTCCAGCCGCGGATCGACTTCCGCTACGAGGTGTCCTTCTACTTCGTCGACGACCGCTTCCAGTACGCCCTCCACGCCCCCGACCCCGAGCGCCGCTGGGTCCTTGAGCCGTACGAGGCCACCGAGGACGACCTGCGCTTCGCCCGCCGCTTCGTCGACTGGAACACCCTCGACCACGGCATCCAGCGCGTCGACGCCTGCCGCACGCCCGAGGGCGAGCTGCTCCTCGTCGAGCTGGAGGACCTCAACCCGTACCTGTCGCTCGACCGGGTGCCGGAGGAGACGAGGGACCGTTTCGTCGCCGACATGGCGGAGTCACTCCGCGCCTTCCTGAAGGCGTGAAGGCGTGAGGCGTGACGGTGTGACGCCGTGACGGCATGACGAAGGGCCCCTGTCCCACCCGGGACAGGGGCCCTTCTCACATCCGTACGTCTACGGCTCAGGCGGTACGAGGCCGCCGCCGCGCCGCGCGTTCCGCCGCGAACACGTCCTCCAGGCGGAACAGCTGCGCCCGGCCGGCCTTTCCCGCCGCCCGCAGGTGGCCCAGCTGGACCCACTTGCGGATGGTCGCCGGGGCCACCCCCGCCTCCTCGGCGGCGAGCGGGCCCGGGATCAGGGCCGGCAGGGAAAGCGCGGTCGAGCTCAGCATGAGGTCTCCTTCGTGTCGTCCATCGCCGCTTCGATCTCGTCCGTACGCGCCCCGGACGCGTCCGCGAGCTCCGCCCACTCCGCCTCCGGCCACAGGTGCCGGTACGACGGGTCGTCCTGACAGCCGCAGGCCGCGTCCGTGCACACGCACGCCGGGTTCACGCACAGCACCGCCCGCCGGTCCGGGAAGGCCCGCAGCGACACCGAGTCGCACCAGGGGCAGCGCCCCGACACCCGGACCACCGTCTCCGCGTCGCCGAGCGTCCGCGCGCAGCGGCGCGCCATCCGGCGGACCTCGTCGCGCACGTGGCGGGCGAGCACCGGGTGCGCGGCGATCTCGTCGAGGAACCCGACGACCCGGCGCAGCCGCTCCACGACCCCGGCCCGGCGCGGCCGGGGCAGTCCGAGGCGGGCGCAGACCGCCTCCTCCAGCTCCACCACGCCGTCGGTGATGTCACGGATGGCGTCGGATATGTGCAGCCGGATCGGGGCGGCCCCGTGGCCGGGGACGGAAAGACCGTGCCGCTGCTCCAGGAGCAGCGCCTCGCGCCGCTCGGCGCGGATCAGCTCGTCGCGGCCGGGGTGCGGGGCGGTCGGCGCGGTTCCGGCGGGGGCCCTGCGGCCGGGCGCGAGCTCCTCGGCGAGCTCGGGGAACTGCCGTACGAGGGAGGCGGCCCAGAGCGTGATGTCCCGTACGACCCGCTCGTCGGCCATCCGCGGCGCGGCAGGTCCCTGCTCGACGCCCTCCATCGCGTCCTCCGTCTCAGCCACGGCCGCCTCCGCCCACGCTCGCGAGCGGCAGTCGGGCGCCGGCCTCGTCCAGGGCGGAGGCGAACTCCGTCGCCTCCGCGGCCTCGGACGTGCGGCCGCGGCGCTTGCGGGGCTTCACCGGGCGGCCGTTGCGCCACAGGCGGCCCGCGCAGACGCCGTCGAACCAGCTCTCGGCGGGGGCCACGGTCGCCTCGCACTCGCGGCTCACGGGGCAGACGGCGCAGGCCCGCAGGGCCGGGGCCGCCTCCTTGCCGCGGCGGGAGAAGACGACGGTCGGGTCGAGGCCGGCGCATGCGGCGGCGGCCTGCCAGGGGGAGGTGTCGGGCTGGAGCAAGGGGTTCTCCACGTTCCGGGGCCCCGTTGCCCCTGAGGCCGGTGGGGCCTGTGGGACTCGTGAGGCCGACGAGTGCGGCGGCCAGCAACATAGACATGTTGCGTGCGAGCTCGCAACTATCTTCGTGGTGGACCCTTGGCGGCCTCTTCACCGATTCGACACGGTTGCGTGCCCGAAAGCACGTAATTCCGTGCGCGCAAGCACGCTAAAGTAAGGGGCCCGAAGGGTGGGGGAATAAACAGGGAGCGGTACAGATGAGCACTCAAGGGCTCGACGAGTTCGCGGCATGGGTCGAAGGCCTCATGCGCGCGCGCGGTTACGACATCGACAGCCCCCGTGGAGGGGGCAAGTCGCGGATCGCGGACGAGGCGGGCGTGCACCGCGCGGCCGTGACGCGACTGCTGCAGCGGCAGAGCATGCCCGACCTGGAGACCATGCGCAGGATCGCCCCGCTTCTCGGGGTGTCCGTCCGCGACATGCTGATCCGGTCGGGCCGGGTGACCCCGGAAGAGCTTCCGGCCGCCGCCGACCTGCTGCCGCCGAGCGACTGGCAGCCGACCATGGAGGACTTCGCGCGCTGGCTCGGGGTCCCCGACGAGCGCATGGACGTCTTCGTCAAGGTCGTGCACCAGTTCCTGGAGCCCGAGCCGGCCGACGCCGGTGACAGCCGGGCCGCGACCGCCGTCGAGGCGCGCCGCGCCGCGCAGGACTGATCCGCGGTCCCGGACCTGACGTCCGGGACGGTGCCGGTCTCCGGGCGTCGCACCCCTTCGCGTACCCTTCCCGCACACCGCTCCGCATCCCGCCCCGTACCCGGCCGCGGGCTTCCGGGAGTCCTCCCGGACTTGCCCCGGCCCCGCCTCGGACCGGCTTCTCCCCTGTCGCCCGGCCCGTCGTGCGCGTGGGCATTTGTTTTGACCGGAGTGCATGCGATAGGTACGCTCATGCCTTGTGCCTGGGGTGTGCCCGGAGCCGTGTGCGTGTCCTCAACCGCACTGGGTCTCCGAGACCGGCCACCGCGATCAGCGCCCTTTTCCGCCCTCGGCGGAGGTCCGCGCTATCCGACACACCCGACCGCGTGGGTCGGTGAAGTTCCAGGTTAGTTTTACCGAACGGCACACAGAAACCGGAGAAGTAGTGCCTACGATCCAGCAGCTGGTCCGTAAGGGCCGGCAGGACAAGGTCGAGAAGAACAAGACGCCCGCACTCGAGGGTTCCCCTCAGCGCCGCGGCGTCTGCACGCGTGTGTTCACGACCACCCCGAAGAAGCCGAACTCGGCCCTCCGTAAGGTCGCGCGTGTGCGTCTGACCTCGGGCATCGAGGTCACGGCCTACATTCCGGGTGAGGGACACAACCTGCAGGAGCACTCCATCGTGCTCGTGCGTGGTGGCCGTGTGAAGGACCTGCCGGGTGTTCGTTACAAGATCATCCGCGGTTCGCTCGACACCCAGGGTGTCAAGAACCGCAAGCAGGCTCGCAGCCGCTACGGCGCCAAGAAGGAGAAGTAAGAATGCCTCGTAAGGGCCCCGCCCCGAAGCGCCCGGTCATCATCGACCCGGTCTACGGTTCTCCTCTTGTCACGTCGCTGATCAACAAGATCCTGCTGGACGGCAAGCGCTCCACCGCCGAGCGCATCGTCTACGGCGCCATGGAGGGCCTCCGCGAGAAGACCGGTGCTGACCCGGTCGTCACGCTGAAGCGCGCGCTCGAGAACGTCAAGCCGTCCCTCGAGGTCAAGTCCCGCCGTGTCGGTGGCGCCACCTACCAGGTGCCGATCGAGGTCAAGCCGGGTCGCGCGTCCACGCTGGCGCTGCGCTGGCTGGTCGGCTACTCCCGCGCCCGTCGCGAGAAGACCATGACCGAGCGCCTCATGAACGAGCTCCTCGACGCCTCGAACGGCCTCGGTGCTTCGGTCAAGAAGCGCGAGGACACGCACAAGATGGCCGAGTCCAACAAGGCCTTCGCGCACTACCGCTGGTAGTCGCAACCCACATCGAGACCGAGAGAAGACTGAAGCCTTATGGCTACCACTTCGCTTGACCTGGCCAAGGTGCGCAACATCGGCATCATGGCCCACATCGACGCGGGCAAGACGACCACCACCGAGCGGATCCTGTTCTACACCGGTGTCTCGTACAAGATCGGTGAGGTCCACGACGGCGCTGCCACGATGGACTGGATGGAGCAGGAGCAGGAGCGTGGCATCACGATCACCTCTGCTGCCACCACCTGCCACTGGCCGCTCGAGGACGTCGACCACACGATCAACATCATCGACACGCCGGGCCACGTCGACTTCACCGTCGAGGTGGAGCGTTCGCTGCGCGTGCTCGACGGTGCTGTGACGGTGTTCGACGGCGTGGCTGGCGTCGAGCCGCAGTCCGAGACCGTTTGGCGTCAGGCGGACCGCTACGGCGTTCCGCGTATCTGCTTCGTCAACAAGCTCGACCGCACCGGTGCCGAGTTCTTCCGCTGCGTCGACATGATCGTGGACCGCCTCGGCGCGACCCCGATCGTCATGCAGCTCCCGATCGGCGCCGAGGCCGACTTCCAGGGCGTCGTCGACCTCGTCCGCATGAAGGCTCTTGTCTGGTCCGCCGAGGCCACCAAGGGTGAGATGTACGACGTCGTCGACATCCCGGACACCCACACCGAGCTCGCCGAGGAGTACCGCGGCAAGCTGGTCGAGGCCGTCGCCGAGAACGACGAAGAGATCATGGAGCTCTTCCTCGAGGGCGTCGAGCCCACCGAGGAGCAGCTGTACGCGGCCATCCGCCGTATCACGATCGCTTCCGGCAACCCGGACAACACCACGGTCACCCCGGTGTTCTGTGGCACCGCGTTCAAGAACAAGGGCGTCCAGCCCCTGCTCGACGCGGTCGTGCGCTACCTCCCCTCCCCGCTTGACATCGAGGCCATCGAGGGCCACGACGTCAAGGACCCGGAGGTCGTGGTCAAGCGCAAGCCGTCCGACGACGAGCCGCTGTCGGCCCTCGCGTTCAAGATCATGAGCGACCCGCACCTGGGCAAGCTCACCTTCGTCCGCGTGTACTCCGGCCGCCTCGACGCCGGTTCCTCTGTCCTCAACTCCGTTAAGGGCAAGAAGGAGCGCATCGGCAAGATCTACCGCATGCACGCGAACAAGCGTGAGGAGATCGACTCGGTGGGCGCCGGCGACATCATCGCCGTGATGGGTCTCAAGCAGACCACCACCGGTGAGACGCTCTGTGACGACAAGAACCCGGTCATCCTGGAGTCCATGGACTTCCCGGCCCCGGTCATCCAGGTCGCCATCGAGCCGAAGTCCAAGGGCGACCAGGAGAAGCTGGGTGTCGCCATCCAGCGTCTCGCGGAGGAGGACCCCTCCTTCCAGGTCCACTCGGACGAGGAGACCGGCCAGACCATCATCGGTGGTATGGGCGAGCTGCACCTCGAGGTGCTGGTCGACCGCATGCGCCGTGAGTTCAAGGTCGAGGCCAACGTCGGCAAGCCGCAGGTGGCCTACCGCGAGACGATCCGCAAGGCCGTCGAGCGCGTGGACTACACGCACAAGAAGCAGACCGGTGGTACGGGCCAGTTCGCCAAGGTCCAGATCGGCATCGAGCCGATCGAGGGCGGCGAGACCTCGTACGAGTTCGTGAACAAGGTCACCGGTGGCCGCATCCCGAAGGAGTACATCCCTTCGGTCGACGCGGGTGCCCAGGAGGCCATGCAGTTCGGCATCCTCGCCGGTTACGAGATGACCGGCGTCCGTGTGATCCTGCACGACGGTGCCTACCACGAGGTCGACTCCTCCGAGCTCGCCTTCAAGATCGCCGGCTCGCAGGCCTTCAAGGAGGCCGCGCGCAAGGCTTCTCCCGTGCTCCTTGAGCCGATGATGGCCGTCGAGGTCACCACGCCCGAGGACTACATGGGTGAGGTCATCGGCGACATCAACTCCCGCCGTGGCCAGATCCAGGCCATGGAGGAGCGTCACGGTGCCCGCATCGTGAAGGGCCTCGTGCCCCTGTCGGAGATGTTCGGCTACGTCGGCGACCTCCGCAGCAAGACCTCGGGTCGCGCAAGCTACTCGATGCAGTTCGACTCCTACGCCGAGGTTCCGCGGAACGTCGCCGAGGAGATCATCGCGAAGGCCAAGGGCGAGTAACGCACCGCGTTTAACGCAGCGCGTTCACACGCCTTAGGCTTGACACCGACCGTGGGGGTCGGCCCGCAAGGGAAGATCCCCGCGGGCGGCACCCCAGCAAAGATCACCTGGCGCCGATGAACCAAGGCGTACAGAACCACTCCACAGGAGGACCCCAGTGGCGAAGGCGAAGTTCGAGCGGACTAAGCCGCACGTCAACATCGGCACCATCGGTCACATTGACCACGGTAAGACGACCCTCACGGCCGCCATTACCAAGGTGCTGCACGACGCGTACCCGGACCTGAACGAGGCCTCGGCCTTCGACCAGATCGACAAGGCTCCCGAGGAGCGCCAGCGCGGTATCACGATCTCGATCGCGCACGTCGAGTACCAGACCGAGTCGCGTCACTACGCCCACGTCGACTGCCCGGGTCACGCGGACTACATCAAGAACATGATCACCGGTGCCGCGCAGATGGACGGCGCCATCCTCGTGGTCGCCGCCACCGACGGCCCGATGCCGCAGACCAAGGAGCACGTGCTCCTGGCCCGCCAGGTCGGCGTTCCGTACATCGTCGTCGCCCTGAACAAGGCCGACATGGTGGACGACGAGGAGATCCTCGAGCTCGTCGAGCTCGAGGTCCGTGAGCTCCTCACCGAGTACGAGTTCCCGGGCGACGACCTGCCGGTCGTCCGCGTCTCGGCGCTCAAGGCGCTCGAGGGCGACAAGGAGTGGGGCGAGAAGCTCCTCGGCCTCATGAAGGCCGTGGACGAGTCCATCCCGCAGCCCGAGCGTGACGTCGACAAGCCGTTCCTGATGCCGATCGAGGACGTCTTCACGATCACCGGTCGTGGCACCGTCGTCACCGGTCGTATCGAGCGTGGTGTCCTCAAGGTCAACGAGACCGTCGACATCATCGGCATCAAGACCGAGAAGACCACCACCACGGTCACCGGCATCGAGATGTTCCGCAAGCTGCTCGACGAGGGCCAGGCCGGTGAGAACGTCGGTCTGCTCCTCCGTGGCATCAAGCGCGAGGACGTCGAGCGCGGCCAGGTCATCATCAAGCCCGGTTCGGTCACCCCGCACACCGAGTTCGAGGCCCAGGCCTACATCCTGTCGAAGGACGAGGGTGGCCGTCACACCCCGTTCTTCAACAACTACCGCCCGCAGTTCTACTTCCGTACCACGGACGTGACCGGCGTCGTGACCCTCCCCGAGGGCACCGAGATGGTCATGCCGGGCGACAACACCTCCATGAGCGTCGCGCTGATCCAGCCCGTCGCCATGGAGGAGGGCCTCAAGTTCGCCATCCGTGAGGGTGGTCGCACCGTCGGCGCCGGCCAGGTCGTCAAGATCACGAAGTAAGGTTCCTCGCGAACGTTACGGTCTGACCTGGTAGCTCGTTGAGCTGCTGCGAGGGCCCCGTACCACTTCGGTGGTACGGGGCCCTCCGCGTTTTCCGGGTATGGGACTGAGATGGGTACGTCGTACGGCGCTGGGTACGGCCCTGGGGGTCGTCGCGGTGCTCGGTGTGCAGGCCGCCGCCAGGGGCGCGGGCGATCATGCCGGAGGTGACGAGCTGCACCGGCTCGCGCTGACCGACCTGGGCGGCGGTGAGGCCGTGCTCACCCGGCGGTCCACCGAGCCCTTCGAGCTGCTCGGCGTGACCTGGACCGATCCGTACGAGGAGCTCGGCGGCCGGATCGAGGTGCGCACCCGGGACGCCGACGACGGCGAGTGGTCCGACTGGATCGCGCTCGAACCGCACCCGGCGGACCTGGACGGCCGGCGCCCGGGCGCGCCCGGCTCCACCGAGCCCGTCTGGGTCGGCGCCTCGGACGGTGCCGAGGTACGGATCAGCGGCGGTGACGGCGATGGCGACGGTGACGGCGGCGTCCCGGGGCGGCTGCCCGCGGGGCTCACGCTGAACATGATCGACCCGGGCGGCGCCGGAGCCACGGCCCTCGACGCCGAGCCGGCCGCCTTCACGGCCGCCGCCCGCACGGACGGCCCGCCCTCCAGTGCCCCGCGCCCGGAGATCGTCTCGCGCGCCGAGTGGGGCGGCGAGGAGATCGAGGAGAAGACGCCGGAGCCGGCGCAGTACCTGCCGGGCGGCCGGATCAAGGCGGCGTTCGTGCACCACACGACGAGCGCGGAGTACGACTGCGCCGAGTCGGCGAGCGTCGTGCGGAGCATCCTCGACTACCACGTGGACGTCGAGAAGTGGCGGGACATCGGCTACAACTTCCTCGTCGACAAGTGCGGCACGGTCTTCGAGGGCCGCAAGGGCGGCATCGACCAGCCGGTCCTCGGCGCCCACACCTACGGCTGGAACACCGAGTCGACGGGCGTCGCCCTCATCGGCGACTTCACCGCGCAGTCCGCGCCGGACGCGGCGCTCGCGGCGGCGGCGCGGGTGATCGCGTACAAGCTGGGGCAGTACGGGGTCGACCCGCGGGGCCGGGTGCGGCTGACGGCCGGCGCGACGCAGAAGAACTACTTCGGCGAGGCGTTCGAGCTCGGGCAGGTCTACGAGTTCAACGCCGTCTCCGGCCACCGCGACGGCTTCGCGACCGAGTGCCCGGGCAACAGCCTGTATCCGCAGCTGCCCGGGATCCGGGACCGCGCGGCCGGCGGCGGGGGAGTCCTCGACCTGCTCGGGTGACGCCGGCACGAGGCGAGTCGGGGGTCAGCGCGGCCGCCACACCCACGGCCGAGCGTCCGCCCCCAACCCGACCACCGTGCCGGCCCCGTACAGCGCCGGATCGCCGGCCGGGACCATCCCCTGGGTACGGACGAAGAGCGTGCGCGCCCGGCGCAGCTGGATCCGGCCGCGCGGATCGCGGCCGAGCAGGACCGGGTCCGGGCCGGGGCCGGGGGCGGCGACGAGGTCGCCGTAGCCGTCGAAGGCGGGCGCCGCACCCTGCGTGGCGCGCAGCCGGCCCTCGGCGGGAGCGCGGTAGAAGACCTGGACGCCGTCCGGGCCCGCCGCCGGGACCGCCGCGACCGGGTCGCCCGCGAGCGGCAGCGGGGCCACGAGACGCCCGTCCACCCAGTGCCGTACGCCCGTCCGGCCTGCCGCGAGCAGATGCACCCGGCCACGCGTGTCGACCAGGGCCGTCAGACCGTCCTGGATCTCCTCCGGAGCCGACAGGTCCCGCCACGGGCCCCAGCCGCCGTCGGCGGCCCGGACGCGGGTGGAGACACCCTTGTCCGCGTTCCGCACGAAGAGGTGGACCCGGCCGTCCGGCGCCGCCACCGCCACCGGCGAACCGATTCGGCGGCCCCGGTCGGCGTCCCGCTCCGGGTTGCCGAGACCCCGCCAGGCGAGGAAGGGCCCGCCGGGGGAGCGCTGCTCCAGGAGCACCAGCTCGCGCCGGTCGGCGCCGCCACGCCCTTCGAGCGCCGCGAACCGCACGCCGAAGAGCAGCAGCCGCCCGTCGCCGAGCACCGCCGAGCCGAGCGCGGGCACCAGCGGCCCGCCGCCCAGGTCCTCTGGCTCGCCCCACACCCCGGAGTGCGGCGCGGTCTCCCGCCAGCGGACCGCGCGCAGGCCCAGCACCCCGTACGCGGCGAGCCGGCCGCCCGGCTCCTCGGTGAGCGCCGGACGGGCACCGGGCCAGCGGTGGTGGGTGGCGCGCACCCAGCCCTTGCGGTTGGTGAGCGGCCGGTCGCCGCCCTGCCCGTAGTCGCCGCAGCCGCCCGGATTGCCGCACTGCCAGGACGGGTCGCCGCCGTACGGGACGAGATGCGCGGCCTTCTCCTTCAGGACCCGCGGCGGCAGGTTCTTGGGCCAGTGGCGGTTGTAGTAGCCGCGGAAGCCGGTCGTCGTGAACGCCGGCACCGGCCCGCCGTCCGCCGTGGCGTCGGCGACCCAGCGCAGCAGCGCCGCCCAGGTGAAGCAGGCGACGGCGGTGTGGTCGCCGTGGTCGGAGTAGCCGGGCTGCTCGCTGTCGCGCTTGGCGGAGGCGATGTCACCGGTCTGGATGTCCGGGTCCGGGTCGAGGGTGTGCACCACGGTCGGCCGGTACGCGGCGAGCAGCCCGGCCAGGACCTCGATCAGCTGCTCGTGGTCGTAGGTGTCGGCGCGGGTGACGGGGGAGCCGGCGGACAGATGCGTGCGCAGCTCCAGGGCCCGGTCCTGCCACAGCGCGGGCACGGCCATGTAGTGGCGCGGGGTGTGCATGGGCAGGTTCAGGAAGACCAGCTCGACCCGGCGTCCGGCGTGCTCCAGGACGTCCAGCTCGGCGTGCCGCCCGCCCGCCAGCGCGATCGTCCGCCGGTCCCAGGCCGTGAACCTGTCCAGTCCGAGCGCCTCCGCGTACGCCTGGCGCAGGCCCTGGTGGCGCGCGGAGGAGTAGGCGGCCTTGTCGGGCTTGGCCTGCGGCATGCCCGGCAGCCCGTTCTTGCCGATGTGCTCGCCCGCGGTCACGTACACGGAGACCAGCGGCACCCCGGCGTCGAGCAGCCGCTGGCTGTCCGGGTTCATGAAGTACAGGTCGTCGTCCGGGTGCGCGGCGAACTGCATGAGCAGTGCCCGGCGGCCCGTCGCTATCGGCCGGCCCGGCGCCGGATCGGCGGACCGGGTGGTCCGCGGCGGCTGGGGTACGGAGCATCCGGCGACGGCCGCGAGGGCCGCTCCCGCGAGCACGGTGCGCCGCGCCACTCTTCTGCTGTCCACCGGTCCTGTGTCCCCCGTGTGCGTGTTCCGTGCCGAGCTCGTGCGCCTGGCTAGACGGATTTTCGGGGTCAGGGGTTCAACCCGCTGCGGAGGCTCCGCCGAGCGGCACCGTGGCACGCACCCGCATGGGCTCGTCGCCGCGCCTGGCCAGCAGCACCAGCTCGTCCACGCGGACGCTCGCCGTCCCCAACAGGTCCGCGCACTCGGCGGCGAGGGCGGCGGGCGTACGGGAGCGGCCGAGGGACAGGTGCGGGGTGAAGGCCCGGGTGTCGACGCAGAGCGGGAAGCGCTCCTCCAGCGCCTCCCGCATCCGCAGCCAGGGCTCGTTCCCCGCCGCGGCCGGGTCGAGCCACACCGTGGCGTCCGTGCGGTGCCGGAACCAGCGCACGCCCTGCAGCCGGGCCCGGAACGGCTCCACGGTCCGCAGCGCGGCCGCGACCAGCGGGATCGCCTGCAGGAACGCGGACTCGGGCACGAACCCGTACACCACGTTGACGTGCGGCGGCCAGCGCCGGATCTGCCGGTCGTGCACCCGCCGGATGTCCTGGATCGCCGGCCACAGCCAGTCCGGCGGCAGCCAGGCGACGGCGGTCCGGTACGTCGGCGCCGCGGCGAGCACGTCGGCGTGCACCCGGCCCGCCGCCGACTCGTCGAGCCGGTCGACATGCGCCGCCCGGTCCCAGACGACCTCTCCGTCCGCCTCGAAGAACACCACCCGGTGCCACGGGATCTCGCCGCCGGGCACGAAGTCGACCAGATCCACGCGGGTCGGCCCGGCGCCGCCGCGCTCGGCGATCCCCATGACGAAGCGCTCGGCGTCGAGGCGCGGATCCCAGAGCACCCGGTGGTAGACCTCGTCGCTGGTGCGCATACTCCGGGTCTGCCCGGATTCGACCGGTCACGAACTGATCAAGAGCTCTGACCTGCGTTTTCCGCCCGTCCGGCGGTGTGAGAGCGTCCGCTTCGCAGTACGCGGTACGCAGCACAGGGGTGGGACGCGACATGAGTGACAAGCCGTCGGACAAGCCGTCGGTCTCCGACGAGGAATGGGCCTCGTTCGTCGAGAGCGCGCGCGAGCAGGGCCTCGGCACGGAGGAGCAGTCGAAGGCGCTGCGCAAGGTCAAGCCGAAGAAGCCGCCGAAGCCGCCGAGGCCGGCGAAGGCGCCCAAGGCGCCGAAGCGCCAGGAACCGGCGGGCTGGCGCACCGGCCCGGCCTGGCAGGAGATGAACGGCCGCGCCGCCCGCAAGCGCAGGCTCAAGGGGGTCCTGGGCATCGCCCTGGCGGCCGCGGTGGCGATCGTCGCCGTACGCCCGCAGCTGGTCACCGGCGTGCTGCCGGACGGCGTGACCTCGGCGCTCCCGAGCAGCTGGACCGACCACCCCGGTGACACCACCCCCCTCGCCGCCGAGACCGCCCGCCCCACGGCCGCGCCGGACGAGGTCGACCCGGACCGCCCGACCCTGAAGGAACCCTTCAAGGGCTCCCCGGCCCTGCGCTGGGCGGACGGCGCGGCGGGCATCGAACTGCCGGAGGCGAAGGCGACGGGCTGGATGTCGAAGAAGCAGGTCGCGGACGCCCTGAAGCTCTCCAAGGAGTTCCTGGTCGAGGCGAACCTGGACCCGGCGGTGCTCAAGGGCGGCAGGCCGAGCGCGGCGCTGAAGCTGATCGACCCGAAGTACGGGACCGTGCGGTCCGAGCTGGAACAGGCGCTGGCCCGGCCCACGGAGAAGCACGACCCCACGATCGCCTTCAGCCGGTTCGACCCGTCCGAGGTGCGGGTCGTGGGCTCCGTCGTGAAGACCCGGGGGCGGATGAGCGTGGAGAAGGGCACGGGCAAGGACAGCGGGCAGGTGCTCGTCCACACCGACTACACCTTCGTGTACCCCGTCGTGAAGGCGCGGCCGGGCGCCGACGCGGTGGAGCGGTCGATCATCCGTCGCGAGCTCACGTTCTCGTTCGCCGACCCGGCGAGGTTCCGCGTCACCCCGGGCAAGCTGGGCGTGACCGACTGGGACGCGCAGTTCGGCAACAACGACTGCGGGCGTCCGGGCAACGGTTTCCTCCGGCCCACCTTCGACGAGGACCGCGCCGCGCTGCCGCAGCCGAGCCAGTCGGGCCCGGCGGTCGACCCGTACGACCGGAGCAAGGCCCTCGACGAGCTGCCGCGCGAGTGCGGCACCGTCACGCGCAGCTGACGCCGCGCCCCCAGCCGGACCCTGTGTGTACCCCACCGTGACGTGGGGTACAGTCTTCGCCCCGATTGGCGGCCACTAGCCCCCGTATGGCAGACTAACGGGGTTGCTCGGTTGAGTGCCGATGCTGCGCGCCTCCCGCCGGGAGGACTGGAAGCGAGTCCCACAGTACTCGTCGCCCCTGCTCAGGGGCGGACGTACGGGAATCTTCCGGGAAGTGTCAGCGGGGTACCAGCCAGGCGCCCGGTGGGTGTTCCACCCCCGGCTTCGCGGGTTTTCAGGGCCCGTACCCCCTTGGTTGGGAAATCCTTCGGGAGTTCTTCGTAGAGGGAGTGCGACACGCCCGACCGCGTGGGTCGGAGGAGGAGTCGGTAGAACCCCCGGGTTCCAGAGCGTTTTACGAGACAAAGGACTACTGAGTAGCCATGGCGGGACAGAAGATCCGCATCCGGCTCAAGGCCTACGACCACGAGGTCATCGACTCCTCGGCGAAGAAGATCGTCGAGACGGTGACCCGCACTGGTGCGTCGGTCGCGGGCCCGGTGCCGCTGCCCACTGAGAAGAACGTGTACTGCGTCATCAAGTCGCCGCACAAGTACAAGGACTCGCGCGAGCACTTCGAGATGCGCACGCACAAGCGCCTCATCGACATCCTCGACCCCACGCCGAAGACGGTTGACTCGCTCATGCGCCTCGACCTGCCGGCTGGTGTCGACATCGAGATCAAGCTCTGAGGTGACGCGCGAGATGGCTAAGAACATCAAGGGCATCCTGGGCGAGAAGCTCGGCATGACGCAGGTCTGGGACGAGAACAACCGGGTCGTCCCGGTGACCGTCGTCAAGGCCGGCCCGAATGTCGTGACCCAGGTGCGTACGAACGACGTCGACGGCTACGAGTCGGTCCAGATCGCCTTCGGCGAGATCGACCCGCGCAAGGTGAACAAGCCCCTCAAGGGCCACTTCGCCAAGGCCGACGTCACCCCGCGCCGTCACCTCGTCGAGATCCGTACCGCTGACGCCAGCGAGTACACCCTCGGCCAGGAGATCACCGCCGAGGTCTTCGAGGCGGGCATCAAGGTCGACGTGACCGGCAAGAGCAAGGGCAAGGGCTTCGCCGGTGTCATGAAGCGCCACAACTTCCGTGGTGGCAAGGCTTCCCACGGTGCCCACCGCGTGCACCGCAAGCCCGGTTCGATCGGTGGCTGCGCCACCCCGGGCCGCGTCTTCAAGGGCATGCGCATGGCCGGCCGCATGGGCAACGAGCGCGTGACCACCCAGAACCTGACCGTTCACGCCGTTGACGCGGAGAAGGGCCTGCTGCTCATCAAGGGCGCGGTTCCTGGTCCGAACGGCGGCCTCGTCCTGGTCCGCACCGCGGCCAAGGGGGCCTGAGGATATGAGCACCATTGACATTCTGTCGCCCTCCGGCGACAAGACCGGGACCGTCGAGCTCCCGGCCGAGATCTTCGACGCCAAGATCAGCGTTCCGCTGATCCACCAGGTCGTCGTCGCGCAGCTTGCGGCTGCCCGCCAGGGCACCCACAAGACCAAGACGCGTGGCGAGGTCCGCGGTGGTGGCAAGAAGCCTTACCGCCAGAAGGGCACCGGCCGCGCCCGCCAGGGTTCGACCCGCGCCCCGCAGTTCGCCGGTGGTGGCGTCGTGCACGGTCCCGTGCCGCGTGACTACTCGCAGCGGACCCCGAAGAAGATGAAGGCCGCCGCCCTCCGCGGTGCCCTCTCCGACCGGGCGAACCACTCCCGTATCCACGTCGTCTCCGGCGTGGTCGAGGGTGGCGTCTCCACCAAGGCCGCCAAGACGCTGTTCGGCAAGATCTCGGAGCGCAAGAACCTGCTCCTGGTCGCCGAGCGCACCGACGAGGCCGCGTGGCTGTCCGCCCGCAACCTGCCCCAGGTGCACATCCTGGAGCCGGGCCAGCTGAACACGTACGACGTGATGCGCTCTGACGACGTGGTCTTCACCCAGGCCGCGTTCGAGTCCTTCGTGTCTGGCCCCAAGGCCGCTGACAACGAGGGGAACGAAGCCTGATGGCCGAGATCACCAGCAAGACCTTCACGGACCCGCGCGACATCCTCGTCAAGCCGGTTGTCTCCGAGAAGAGCTACGCGCTGCTCGACGAGAACAAGTACACGTTCATCGTCGCGCCCACCGCCAACAAGACCCAGATCAAGCAGGCCGTCGAGGCGGTCTTCTCGGTCAAGGTCGCCGGGGTCAACACGATCAACCGCCAGGGCAAGCGCAAGCGCACCCGCACCGGTTTCGGCAAGCGCGCCAACACCAAGCGCGCCATCGTGACCCTTGCTGAGGGCAACCGAATCGACATCTTCGGCGGCCCGGCCGCCTAAGGGCGGTCGAGTCGTCCGATATCGGACGAGGACTGAGAAATGGGTATCCGCAAGTACAAGCCGACTACGCCGGGCCGTCGTGGCGCCTCCGTAGCCGACTTCGTCGAGATCACGCGGTCCACGCCGGAGAAGTCGCTGGTCCGCCCGCTGCACAGCAAGGGTGGCCGTAACAACACCGGTCGTGTGACCGTCCGTCACCAGGGCGGTGGCCACAAGCGCGCCTACCGTGTGATCGACTTCCGTCGTCACGACAAGGACGGCGTGCCGGCCAAGGTCGCTCACATCGAGTACGACCCCAACCGCACCGCGCGCATCGCGCTGCTCCACTACGCGGACGGCGAGAAGCGCTACATCATCGCCCCGCGTGGTCTCTCGCAGGGCGACCGGGTTGAGAACGGCCCCACGGCCGACATCAAGCCCGGCAACAACCTGGCCCTCCGCAACATCCCGGTCGGTACCACGATCCACGCGATCGAGCTCCGTCCCGGCGGTGGCGCCAAGTTCGCCCGCTCCGCAGGTGCCTCCGTGCAGCTGCTCGCGAAGGAGGGCACCATGGCCCACCTCCGCATGCCTTCCGGCGAGATCCGTCTGGTCGACGCCCGCTGCCGCGCCACCATCGGTGAGGTCGGCAACGCCGAGCAGTCGAACATCAACTGGGGTAAGGCCGGCCGCAAGCGCTGGCTGGGCGTTCGCCCGACCGTTCGCGGTGTGGCGATGAACCCGGTTGACCACCCGCACGGTGGTGGTGAGGGCAAGACCTCCGGTGGTCGTCACCCGGTCTCCCCGTGGGGTCAGAAGGAGGGTCGTACTCGTTCGCCGAAGAAGGCTTCGAACAAGTACATCGTCCGCCGCCGCAAGACGAACAAGAAGCGCTAGGAGCGGGTTTAGATGCCGCGCAGTCTCAAGAAGGGACCCTTCGTCGACGGCCACCTCATCAAGAAGGTGGACGCCCAGAACGAAGCCGGTACCAAGAACGTCATCAAGACCTGGTCCCGTCGCTCCATGATCATCCCGGCGATGCTCGGGCACACGATCGCGGTGCACAACGGCAAGACCCACGTCCCGGTGTTCGTCACCGAGTCGATGGTCGGCCACAAGCTCGGCGAGTTCTCGCCGACGCGCACCTTCCGGGGTCACGTCAAGGAAGACCGGAAGTCGAAGCGCCGCTAGTAGCGGATCGCATTCAGATTCGTAAGTAACTGAGAGGGACAACCATGGAAGCCAGGGCCCAGGCGCGGTACATCCGCGTTACGCCCATGAAGGCCCGCCGCGTGGTGGACCTTATCCGTGGCATGGATGCCACGGAGGCTCAGGCTGTTCTGCGATTCGCTCCGCAGGCAGCCTCCGTGCCGGTCGGCAAGGTGCTCGACAGCGCCATCGCCAACGCCGCGCACAACTACGACCACACGGACGCCTCTTCGCTGTTCATCAGCGAGGCGTTCGTCGACGAGGGTCCGACCCTGAAGCGGTTCCGTCCGCGTGCCCAGGGCCGTGCCTACCGGATCCGCAAGCGGACCAGCCACATCACCGTGGTCGTCAGCAGCAAGGAAGGAACCCGGTAATGGGCCAGAAGGTTAACCCGCATGGGTTCCGGCTCGGCATCACCACGGACTTCAAGTCCCGCTGGTACGCCGACAAGCTGTACAAGGACTACGTCAAGGAAGACGTCGCCATCCGCCGGATGCTGACGTCCGGCATGGAGCGCGCCGGCATCTCGAAGGTTGAGATCGAGCGCACCCGCGACCGCGTCCGCGTTGACATCCACACCGCTCGCCCGGGCATTGTCATCGGTCGCCGTGGCGCCGAGGCCGACAAGATCCGTGGCCAGCTGGAGAAGCTGACCGGCAAGCAGGTCCAGCTGAACATCCTCGAGGTCAAGAACCCCGAGGTCGACGCTCAGCTGGTGGCCCAGGCCGTCGCCGAGCAGCTGTCCTCCCGCGTCTCCTTCCGTCGGGCCATGCGCAAGAGCATGCAGTCCGCCATGAAGGCCGGCGCCAAGGGCATCAAGATCCAGTGTGGTGGCCGTCTCGGCGGCGCCGAGATGTCCCGCTCGGAGTTCTACCGCGAGGGCCGTGTGCCGCTGCACACGCTCCGCGCGAACGTCGAGTACGGCTTCTTCGAGGCCAAGACGACCTTCGGCCGCATCGGCGTGAAGGTCTGGATCTACAAGGGCGACGTCAAGAACATCGCCGAGGTCCGCGCCGAGAACGCTGCTGCCCGCGCCGGCAACCGCCCGGCCCGTGGTGGCGCTGACCGCCCGGCCCGTGGTGGCCGCGGTGGCGAGCGTGGCGGTCGCGGTCGCAAGCCGCAGCAGGCTCCCGCTGCCGAGGCCCCCAAGGCCGACGCCGCCGCCGCTCCGGCTGCTGAGAGCACCGGAACGGAGGCCTGACCGAAATGCTGATCCCCCGTAGGGTCAAGCACCGCAAGCAGCACCACCCGAAGCGCAACGGTATGTCCAAGGGTGGCACGCAGGTTGCGTTCGGCGAGTACGGCATTCAGGCCCTCACCCCGGCCTACGTGACCAACCGCCAGATCGAGGCCGCGCGTATCGCGATGACCCGCCACATCAAGCGTGGCGGCAAGGTCTGGATCAACATCTACCCGGACCGTCCGCTCACGAAGAAGCCTGCCGAGACCCGCATGGGTTCCGGTAAGGGTTCCCCGGAGTGGTGGATCGCGAACGTCAAGCCCGGTCGGGTGATGTTCGAGCTGTCCTACCCGAACGAGAAGATCGCGCGTGAGGCTCTGACTCGTGCGGCTCACAAGCTGCCGATGAAGTGCAAGATCGTTAAGCGCGAGGCAGGTGAGCTGTGATGTCGGCCGGTACCAAGGCGTCCGAGCTGCGCGAGCTGGGCAACGAGGAGCTTGTTGGCAAGCTCCGCGAGGCCAAGGAAGAGCTGTTCAACCTCCGCTTCCAGGCGGCGACGGGCCAGCTCGAGAACCACGGTCGGCTCAAGTCCGTCCGTAAGGACATCGCCCGGATCTACACCCTGATGCGTGAGCGCGAGCTGGGCATCGAGACGGTGGAGAACGCCTGATGAGCGAGAACAACGTGACTGAGAAGACCGAGCGCAACGCCCGCAAGGTCCGTGAGGGCCTCGTCGTCAGCGACAAGATGGACAAGACCGTCGTCGTCGCTGTCGAGGACCGCGTCAAGCACGCGCTGTACGGCAAGGTCATCCGCCGTACGAACAAGCTCAAGGCTCACGACGAGCAGAACCAGGCCGGCGTCGGCGACCGCGTCCTCCTCATGGAGACCCGGAAGCTCTCGGCGTCCAAGCACTGGCGCGTCGTCGAGATCCTCGAGAAGGCCAAGTAATCCCTCCTAGGGGGACCCCCTAGGAACAGTTCCGCCAGGCTCGGTGGGGTCCGCTGATCGACCAGCGGCCCCCACCGGGAACCGGCAGACAATCAGGAGATAGACGTGATCCAGCAGGAGTCGCGACTTCGCGTCGCCGACAACACTGGTGCCAAGGAGATCCTTTGCATCCGTGTTCTCGGTGGTTCGGGTCGCCGCTACGCGGGCATCGGTGACGTCATCGTCGCCACCGTCAAGGACGCGATCCCCGGTGGCAACGTGAAGAAGGGTGACGTCGTCAAGGCGGTCATCGTTCGCACCGTCAAGGAGCGCCGCCGCCAGGACGGCTCGTACATCCGCTTCGACGAGAACGCCGCCGTCATTCTGAAGAACGACGGCGACCCTCGCGGCACCCGCATCTTCGGCCCGGTCGGCCGTGAGCTGCGCGAGAAGAAGTTCATGAAGATCATCTCGCTCGCGCCGGAGGTGCTGTAAGCATGAAGATCAAGAAGGGCGACCTGGTACAGGTCATCACCGGCAAGGACAAGGGCAAGCAGGGCAAGGTCATCGCGGCCATGCCGGCTGAGAACCGCGTCCTCGTCGAGGGTGTCAACCGGGTCAAGAAGCACACCAAGGCCGGCCCCAACCAGGCCGGCGGCATCGTGACGACCGAGGCTCCGGTCCACGTCTCCAACGTCCAGCTGGTCGTGGAGAAGGACGGCAAGAAGGTCGTCACGCGTGTCGGTTACCGCTTCGACGACGAGGGCAACAAGATCCGCGTTGCCAAGCGGACGGGTGAGGACATCTGATGGCTACCACCACTCCGCGTCTCAAGACGAAGTACCGCGAGGAGATCGCGGGCAAGCTGCGTGACGAGTTCAAGTACGAGAACGTCATGCAGATCCCCGGCCTCGTGAAGATCGTGGTCAACATGGGTGTCGGCGACGCCGCCCGTGACTCGAAGCTGATCGAGGGCGCGATCCGCGACCTCACCACGATCACCGGTCAGAAGCCGGCCGTCACCAAGGCCCGCAAGTCCATCGCGCAGTTCAAGCTGCGTGAGGGTCAGCCGATCGGTGCCCACGTCACGCTCCGTGGCGACCGCATGTGGGAGTTCCTGGACCGCACCCTGTCGCTCGCGCTCCCGCGCATCCGCGACTTCCGCGGCCTGTCCCCGAAGCAGTTCGACGGCCGTGGCAACTACACCTTCGGTCTCACGGAGCAGGTCATGTTCCACGAGATCGACCAGGACAAGATCGACCGCGTCCGGGGTATGGACATCACCGTGGTCACCACGGCGACCAACGACGACGAGGGCCGTGCCCTTCTGCGTCACCTCGGCTTCCCGTTCAAGGAGGCGTAAGCGAGATGGCGAAGAAGGCTCTCATCGCGAAGGCTGCCCGCAAGCCCAAGTTCGGTGTGCGTGCGTACACGCGCTGCCAGCGCTGCGGCCGCCCTCACTCCGTGTACCGCAAGTTCGGCCTCTGCCGCGTGTGCCTTCGTGAGATGGCTCACCGTGGCGAGCTGCCGGGCGTGACCAAGAGCTCCTGGTAATTCCCCCGCGCCCCCTGGGCGTTGGGAATGACCGGAGTCTCTCGGTAAGCATTGGGTTGGCGGAGGCTCTTCCCCGCATGCCGTAGGCTTGCAGGGTTGGGCGTCCGCCGCCCTTACGACTTACTACGCCGTAGGTCCACCGCACCGCACCCGCCCCGTCTCGGATCGGGGAGAGGGATGGTGCACCAGGAAACCCCGGCGAGAGAGGCCGAAGGCCAATTCATGACCATGACTGATCCGATCGCAGACATGCTCACGCGTCTGCGTAACGCGAACTCGGCGTACCACGACACCGTGACGATGCCGCACAGCAAGATCAAGTCGCACATCGCGGAAATCCTCCAGCAGGAGGGCTTCATCACCGGCTGGAAGGTCGAGGACGCCGAGGTCGGCAAGAACCTCGTTCTCGACCTGAAGTTCGGTCCGAACCGTGAGCGCTCCATCGCGGGCATCAAGCGGATCTCGAAGCCGGGCCTCCGGGTTTACGCGAAGTCCACCAACCTGCCGAAGGTTCTCGGCGGCCTGGGCGTGGCGATCATCTCCACGTCCCACGGTCTCCTGACCGGCCAGCAGGCGCAGAAGAAGGGCGTGGGTGGGGAAGTCCTCGCCTACGTCTGGTAGTCGGGAACGGAGGAAAAGCTATGTCTCGCATTGGCAAGCTCCCCATCCCGGTTCCCGCCGGCGTGGACGTCACCATCGAGGGCCGCACGGTCACCGTCAAGGGCTCCAAGGGCTCGCTGACGCACACCGTCGCCGCTCCGATCGAGATCGTTAAGGGCGAGGACGGCGTTCTGAACGTCACCCGTCCGAACGACGAGCGTCAGAACAAGGCCCTGCACGGCCTGTCCCGCACGCTGGTGGCCAACATGATCACCGGTGTGACCCAGGGGTACACGAAGGCGCTCGAGATCAGCGGTGTCGGTTACCGCGTGGCCGCGAAGGGCTCCAACCTGGAGTTCCAGCTCGGCTACAGCCACCCGATCCTGGTGGAGGCCCCCGAGGGCATCTCCTTCAAGGTCGAGTCGCCGACCAAGTTCTCGGTCGAGGGCATCGACAAGCAGAAGGTCGGCGAGGTCGCCGCCAACATCCGCAAGCTGCGGAAGCCCGACCCGTACAAGGCCAAGGGTGTCAAGTACGCGGGCGAGGTCATCCGCCGCAAGGTCGGAAAGGCTGGTAAGTAAGCCATGGCATACGGTGTCAAGATCGCCAAGGGCGACGCTTACAAGCGCGCTGCGAAGGCGCGCCGTCACCTGCGCATCCGCAAGAACGTGTCGGGTACGGCGGAGCGTCCGCGCCTCGTCGTGACGCGCTCGAACCGCGGTATCACCGCGCAGGTCATCGACGACCTGAAGGGTCACACCGTCGCGTCGGCGTCCCACCTGGACGCTTCGATCCGCGGTGGCGAGGGCTCGAAGTCCTCGCAGGCCCAGCAGGTCGGCGCCCTGGTCGCCGAGCGCGCCAAGGCCGCCGGTGTCGAGGCCGTCGTGTTCGACCGTGGTGGCAACAGGTACGCCGGGCGCATTGCCGCTCTGGCTGACGCCGCCCGCGAAGCCGGGCTGAAGTTCTAAGCCCCGGTTCCGGGACTAACGGACGTAACAGAGAGAGGTATTCCAATGGCTGGACCCCAGCGCCGCGGTAGCGGTGCCGGTGGCGGCGAGCGGCGGGACCGGAAGGGCCGCGACGGTGGCGCTGCCGCCGCCGAGAAGACCGCGTACGTTGAGCGCGTTGTCGCGATCAACCGCGTCGCCAAGGTTGTGAAGGGTGGTCGTCGCTTCAGCTTCACCGCGCTGGTCGTGGTGGGCGACGGTGACGGCACCGTGGGTGTCGGTTACGGCAAGGCCAAGGAGGTGCCGGCCGCCATCGCCAAGGGTGTTGAGGAGGCCAAGAAGCACTTCTTCAAGGTCCCCCGTATCCAGGGCACCATCCCGCACCCGATCCAGGGTGAGAAGGCCGCGGGCGTCGTCCTGCTCAAGCCGGCTTCCCCCGGTACCGGTGTTATCGCCGGTGGCCCGGTGCGCGCCGTGCTCGAGTGCGCCGGCGTTCACGACATCCTGTCGAAGTCGCTCGGCTCCGACAACGCGATCAACATCGTGCACGCGACCGTGGCGGCCCTGAAGGGCCTGCAGCGTCCCGAGGAGATCGCGGCCCGCCGCGGTCTGCCGCTCGAGGACGTCGCCCCCGCGGCTCTCCTTCGTGCGCGTGCTGGGGCGGGTGCGTAATGGCTCGCCTCAAGATCACGCAGACGAAGTCGTACATCGGCAGCAAGCAGAACCACCGCGACACCCTGCGTTCGCTCGGGCTCAAGCGCCTGAACGACGTGGTCGTCAAGGAGGACCGCCCCGAGTTCCGCGGCATGGTGCACACCGTCCGCCACCTCGTGACGGTTGAGGAGGTCGACTGATCATGGCGGAGAACAACCCGCTCAAGATCCACAACCTCCGTCCCGCCCCGGGCGCCAAGACCGCCAAGACCCGTGTTGGTCGTGGTGAGGCGTCGAAGGGTAAGACGGCCGGTCGTGGTACCAAGGGCACGAAGGCCCGCTACCAGGTTCCGGAGCGCTTCGAGGGTGGCCAGATGCCGCTCCACATGCGCCTCCCGAAGCTGAAGGGCTTCAAGAACCCGTTCCGCACCGAGTACCAGGTCGTGAACCTGGACAAGCTGGCCGCGCTCTACCCGCAGGGTGGCGAGGTCACGGTGGCCGACCTGGTCGCCAAGGGTGCTGTTCGTAAGAACCAGCTCGTCAAGGTCCTGGGCCAGGGCGAGGTCTCCGTGGCGCTGCAGGTGACGGTCGACGCCGTCTCCGGCTCCGCCAAGGAGAAGATCGCCGCCGCCGGCGGCACCGTCACCGAGCTCGTCTGAGACGACTCGATGGCCTGAACATCCGACCGGGGATGCCTCTCAAAAGGGGCATCCCCGGTTGGTCGTTCCTAGGGGACCTATGTCGCCGGTAAGGTGGCGTCCACTGTCTAGAGTGCGTGCGGTATGCCCGTGGGTGCTCGGACCGATCACTACCCAGTCGAACCTCAAGACCGTCACCTCTGACGCACGTGCGCGGGGGTCGCAGGAGGCACCGTGCTCACCGCGTTCGCCCGGGCGTTCAAGACGCCCGACCTGCGCAAGAAGCTGCTCTTCACGCTCGGCATCATCGTGCTGTACCGGGTCGGGGCACACATCCCCGTCCCCGGCGTCAGCTACGAGGCCGTCCAGCAGTGTGTGGATCAGGCGAGGCAGGGCAGCAACAGCCTGTTCGGCCTGGTCAACATGTTCAGTGGCGGGGCGCTGCTGCAGATCACCATCTTCGCGCTCGGCATCATGCCGTACATCACGGCGAGCATCATCCTGCAGCTGCTGACCGTCGTGATCCCGCGCCTGGAGAACCTCAAGAAGGAGGGCCAGGCGGGCACCGCCAAGATCACGCAGTACACGCGTTATCTGACCGTGGCCCTCGCCATCCTCCAGGGCACCGGCCTCGTCGCCACCGCCCGCAGCGGCGCGCTGTTCAGCGGTTGCACCGTCGCGAGCCAGGTCGTGCCGGACCAGTCGATCTTCACCACCGCCGTCATGGTCATCACCATGACCGCCGGCACCGGCGTCGTGATGTGGCTCGGCGAGCTCATCACCGACCGCGGCATCGGCAACGGCATGTCGATCCTCATGTTCATCTCGATCGCGGCCGGCTTCCCGGGCGCCCTGTGGGCCATCAAGACGAGCGGCAAGCTCGCCAAGGGCTGGATCGAGTTCGGCACCGTCATCCTCATCGGCTTCGTGATGGTGGCCCTCGTCGTCTTCGTCGAGCAGGCCCAGCGCCGCATCCCGGTGCAGTACGCGAAGCGCATGATCGGCCGCAGGTCGTACGGCGGTACGTCCACCTACATCCCGTTGAAGGTGAACCAGGCGGGTGTGATTCCTGTCATCTTCGCCTCGTCGCTGCTCTACATCCCGGCGCTCATCGCGCAGTTCTCGAACTCGACCGCGGGGTGGAAGACCTGGATCGAAGCCCACTTCGTCAAGGGTGACCACCCGTATTACATCGCCGCCTACTTCCTTCTGATCGTCTTCTTCGCCTTCTTCTACGTGGCTATCTCGTTCAACCCCGAGGAAGTCGCCGACAACATGAAGAAGTATGGTGGCTTCATCCCGGGTATCCGGGCTGGTCGACCTACTGCCGAGTACCTGAGCTACGTGCTCAACCGGATCACTTGGCCGGGCTCGCTGTATCTGGGTCTGATCGCTCTCGTGCCGACGATGGCGTTGGCAGGCTTCGGTGGCGCCAACCAGAACTTCCCGTTCGGTGGCACCAGCATCCTCATCATCGTGGGTGTGGGTCTGGAGACCGTGAAGCAGATCGAGAGCCAGCTCCAGCAGCGCAATTACGAAGGGTTCCTCCGCTGATGCGAATCGTCCTCGTCGGACCGCCCGGGGCCGGCAAGGGAACGCAGGCCGCGTTTCTTGCCAAGAACCTGGACATCCCGCACATCTCCACGGGTGACCTGTTCCGTGCGAACATCTCGCAGGGCACGGAGCTGGGCCTCGCGGCGAAGGGTTACATGGACCGGGGCGAGCTCGTCCCGGACGAGGTGACCATCGGGATGGCCAAGGACCGGATGGAGCAGCCGGACGCCGTCAAGGGCTTCCTGCTCGACGGGTTCCCGCGCAACGTGGCCCAGGCCGAGGCGCTGGACGCCGCCCTCAAGGAGGACGGCATGCAGCTGGACGCGGTCCTGGACCTGGAGGTCCCCGAGGACGAGGTCGTGAAGCGGATCGCGGGTCGCCGCATCTGCCGCAACGACTCGGCGCACGTCTTCCATGTGACGTACAACGCCCCGAAGACCGCGGGCGTCTGCGACGTCTGCGGCGGCGAGCTCTTCCAGCGCCCGGACGACTCCGAGGAGACGGTCCGCACGCGCCTGGAGGTCTACCACACGCAGACCGAGCCGATCATCGACTACTACAAGAAGCAGGGGCTCGTCGCGACGATCTCCGCTCTCGGCAAGGTGGACGAGGTCACGGCGCGGGCGATGGACGCGCTGAAGAAGTAACCCAAGATCGCTGCGATACGGCCGCGGTGCCCGGGACGGGCGCCGCGGCCGTATCGTTGTTCCGACCCCTGTAGTCGACAGAAAGGCCGCGGCCGAGATGGTGCAGATCAAGACCCCCGAGCAGATCGCGAAGATGCGCGAGGCGGGGCTGGTCGTCGCGGCCATCCACGCGGCCACCCGCGAGGTCGCGGTGCCGGGCGCCACGACGAAGGACCTCGACGAGGTCGCGCGCAAGGTGATCGCCGACCACGGGGCGAAGTCGAACTTCCTCGGGTACGGGGGCTTCCCCGCGACCATCTGCACCTCGGTGAACGAGGTCGTCGTCCACGGCATCCCGGACGACAAGACCGTCCTGAAGGACGGCGACATCATCTCCATCGACGCCGGCGCGATCGTCGACGGCTGGCACGGCGACGCCGCGTACACCTGTTTCGTCGGCACCGGTCACGCGCCGGAGCTGATCGAGCTCTCCCGGGTGACCGAGGAGTCGATGTGGGCGGGCATCGCGGCCATGAAGCTCGGTGCGCGGCTCGTCGACATCTCGAAGGCGATCGAGACGTACATCAAGCGCCAGCCGCGCCCGGCCGTGGGCGACCACAGCCTGGGCCGCTACGGCATCATCGAGGACTACGGCGGCCACGGCATCGGCACCGAGATGCACATGGACCCGCACCTCCTGAACTACGTCTCCCGCAAGCGCGGCAAGGGCCCGAAGCTGGTCCCCGGCTTCTGCCTCGCGATCGAGCCGATGATCTCGCTGGGCACCCCGCAGACCGAGGTCCTCGCCGACGACTGGACGGTCATCACCACCGACGGCACCTGGTCCTCCCACTGGGAGCACAGCGTGGCGCTGACGGAGGAGGGCCCGCTGGTCCTCACGGCGGTCGACGGCGGCAAGGCGAAGCTGGCGGAAATGGGCATCACGGCGGCCCCGGACCCGCTGGCGTAGTCGCCGCCATCCGCCGCGGCGGCCCCTCCGCCGGGGCGCGCGGCCACGCCGGACCCGCTGGCGTAAGGGCGGGCCGGGCCTTCGGGTCCGGCTGCGTAACGATCTTCTACGGTGGGCAAACTCCCCGGATTCGTCTTTTCACGGGGCCTGACGTAGACTGATGCGTCGGCTCTCGTGTACCCGTGTGTCCTCACCCGGAGGCGAGAGTCGATCAAGGTAGCCGATTCGAAGGGCGAAGCGTGGCCAAGAAGCAAGGTGCCATCGAGATCGAGGGCACCGTGATCGAGTCCCTGCCGAACGCCATGTTCAAGGTGGAGCTCCAGAACGGTCACAAGGTCCTCGCGCACATCTCCGGCAAGATGCGGATGCACTACATCCGAATCCTCCCGGACGACCGGGTCGTCGTGGAGCTGTCTCCGTACGACCTGACGCGTGGCCGGATCGTCTACCGGTACAAGTAGATCTTGCTCGCACCCCGCCGTTCCGCGCGGGGGGTGGCACTGACCCGGAGAACCTCACATCCCATGAAGGTCAAGCCGAGCGTCAAGAAGATCTGCGACAAGTGCAAGGTGATCCGCCGTCACGGCCGGGTCATGGTCATCTGCGACAACCTGCGCCACAAGCAGCGCCAGGGCTGACGCACGCCGACCGACCTGCATATCGCAGTTCTTCGCGCGACGCATAGCAACACGTACATACGCAGAGCCCGTCCGGCCGTGTTCCACGGCTGACGACACCTCCGGCGGGGGCCGGGGACCCGACCTGTACCTCATACGGCAGCCGGGAGCGGTTCTGCAGCAGACCCCCGAGAACACAGGAGCCATTGAATGGCACGCGTTTCCGGTGTTGACATCCCGCGCGAAAAGCGTGTGGTGGTCGCACTCACCTACGTCTTCGGTATCGGGCGCACCCGGTCCGAGGAGATCCTCGCCGCTACCGGCGTGAACCCGTCCACCCGTGTCCGCGACCTTGCCGAGGAAGACCTCGTCAAGATCCGCGAGTACGTGGACGCCAACCTCCAGACCGAGGGTGACCTCCGCCGTGAGATCGCGGCCGACATCCGCCGCAAGGTCGAGATCGGCTGCTACCAGGGTCTGCGCCACCGTCGTGGCCTGCCCGTCCGCGGTCAGCGCACCAGCACGAACGCTCGTACCCGCAAGGGCCCGCGTCGCGCCATCGCCGGCAAGAAGAAGCCGGGCAAGAAGTAGTCCTCAGCGGACACTGCGGTCTTTCGGGGGGCGACCCCCGAACCCCCGCGTTTCCAACGGTCTTCGCTGCAGGACCGACCACCTCCCGTAGGAGTTATAGATGCCCCCCAAGGGTCGTCAGGGCGCTGCCAAGAAGGTGCGCCGCAAGGAAAAGAAGAACGTCGCTCACGGCCACGCGCACATCAAGAGCACGTTCAACAACACGATCGTCTCGATCACGGACCCGTCCGGCAACGTGATCTCCTGGGCCTCCGCCGGCCACGTCGGCTTCAAGGGCTCGCGCAAGTCCACCCCCTTCGCCGCGCAGATGGCCGCCGAGTCGGCCGCCCGCCGCGCGCAGGAGCACGGCATGCGCAAGGTCGACGTCTTCGTCAAGGGTCCCGGCTCCGGCCGTGAGACCGCGATCCGCTCCCTCCAGGCCACCGGCCTCGAGGTCGGCTCGATCCAGGACGTCACCCCCACCCCGCACAACGGCTGCCGTCCGCCGAAGCGCCGCCGCGTCTGACGTAGCGGGCGCACCTGTGCGTCTTTGAGTGTCCGGGCGGTACGACCCTGCAAAGGGACGTGCCGCCCGTACCCTTGGCAGTACCTCGCAGTACCTGTCGGACGTCAAATAGTGGGCGTCCACAAACGAAGGAAACGAAGACATGCTTATCGCTCAGCGTCCTTCGCTGACCGAAGAGGTCGTCGACGAGTTCCGTTCCCGGTTCGTCATCGAGCCGCTGGAGCCGGGCTTCGGCTACACCCTCGGCAACTCGCTCCGCCGCACGCTCCTCTCGTCGATCCCCGGCGCTGCTGTCACCAGCATCCGCATCGACGGTGTCCTGCACGAGTTCACCACCGTGCCGGGCGTCAAGGAGGACGTCACCGACCTCATCCTGAACATCAAGCAGCTGGTCGTCTCCTCGGAGCACGACGAGCCGGTCGTGATGTACCTGCGCAAGCAGGGCCCGGGTCTGGTCACCGCCGCCGACATCGCCCCGCCGGCCGGTGTCGAGGTGCACAACCCCGACCTGGTCCTCGCCACGCTCAACGGCAAGGGCAAGCTGGAGATGGAGCTGACCGTCGAGCGCGGTCGCGGCTACGTCTCCGCCGTCCAGAACAAGCAGGTGGGCCAGGAGATCGGCCGTATCCCGGTCGACTCCATCTACTCGCCGGTTCTCAAGGTCACCTACAAGGTCGAGGCGACCCGAGTCGAGCAGCGCACCGACTTCGACAAGCTCATCGTCGACGTCGAGACCAAGCAGGCCATGCGCCCGCGTGACGCCATGGCGTCCGCCGGCAAGACCCTGGTCGAGCTGTTCGGTCTCGCCCGCGAGCTGAACATCGACGCCGAGGGCATCGACATGGGTCCGTCCCCGACGGACGCCGCCCTGGCCGCCGACCTGGCGCTGCCGATCGAGGAGCTGGAGCTCACGGTCCGCTCCTACAACTGCCTCAAGCGCGAGGGCATCCACTCCGTGGGTGAGCTCGTCGCCCGCTCCGAGGCCGACCTGCTCGACATCCGCAACTTCGGTGCGAAGTCGATCGACGAGGTCAAGGCGAAGCTGGCCGGCATGGGCCTGGCCCTCAAGGACAGCCCGCCCGGGTTCGACCCGACCGCCGCCGCCGACGCGTTCGGCGCGGACGACGACGCCGACGCCGGCTTCGTCGAGACCGAGCAGTACTAAGACCATCGGCTGCGGCCGGTCGCGCCCGCGCGGCCCGGCCGCAGATCGATACCACCCCGCGCCCCTTCGGGGGCGCGGGTCTCCGACAGGCGACCGCCTGCTCGGATACTGACACCGGTACCTGATACGGCCGGTGCAGATCTCAAGGAGAAACACCATGCCGCGTCCCGCGAAGGGTGCCCGCCTCGGCGGTTCCGCCGCGCACGAGAAGCTGCTCCTCGCCAACCTGGCGAAGTCGCTCTTCGAGCACGGCCGCATCACCACCACCGAGGCCAAGGCCCGTCGCCTGCGTCCGGTCGCCGAGCGCCTGATCACCAAGGCGAAGAAGGGCGACATCCACAACCGTCGCCTGGTGCTGCAGACGATCACGGACAAGGGCGTCGTCCACACGCTCTTCACCGAGATCGCCCCGCGCTACTCGGAGCGTCCGGGTGGTTACACCCGTATCACCAAGATCGGCAACCGTCGTGGCGACAACGCCCCGATGGCCGTGATCGAGCTCGTCGAGGGCGAGATCGCCAAGAAGGCGACCGTCGCCGAGGCCGAGGCCGCCACCAAGCGCGCCGTCAAGGAGGCCGACGAGGCCGCCGCGGTCGAGGAGACCAAGGCCGAGGACGCGCAGGACGCCTGAGCGTTCTGACGATCTCGTCTCGTGTTGCGGGCCCGTACCCCCAGGGGTGCGGGCCCGCTCCCGTGTGTTTGAGAGGATTTACGGCGTGACTGACGTGCGTGACGATGTGCAGCCCGGATTCGTACGGATCCGGCTCGACCTGTCCTACGACGGCAAGGACTTCTCCGGCTGGGCCAAGCAGGCCCGCGGCCAGCGCACCGTCCAGGGCGAGATCGAGGACGCCCTGCGCACCGTGACCCGCTCCCAGGAGACGTACGAGCTGACCGTCGCCGGCCGTACCGACGCCGGCGTGCACGCGCGCGGGCAGGTCGCGCACGTCGACCTGCCCGAGGAGCTGTGGCAGGAGCACCGCGAGAAGCTGCTCCGGCGGATGGCCGGGCGGCTCCCGCACGACGTGCGGATCTGGCGCCTGACCGAGGCCCCGGCGGGCTTCAACGCGCGGTTCGCGGCCATCTGGCGCCGTTACGCCTACCGGGTCACCGACCACCCGGGCGGTGTCGACCCGCTGCTCCGCGGCCACGTCCTGTGGCACGACTGGACCCTCGACATGGACGCCATGAACGCGGCGGCCGAGCGGCTCGTCGGCGAGCACGACTTCGCCGCGTACTGCAAGAAGCGCGAGGGTGCCACCACCATCCGCACCCTGCAGGAGCTGCGCTGGGAGCGCCGCCCCGACGGGATCCTGGAGGCCACGGTCAAGGCCGACGCCTTCTGCCACAACATGGTCCGCTCGCTGGTGGGCGCGCTGCTGTTCGTCGGCGACGGCCACCGCCCGGTGGAGTGGCCCGCGAAGGTGCTGGCCGCGGGTGTGCGGGACTCGGCCGTGCATGTCGTACGGCCGCACGGCCTCACCCTGGAGGAGGTCGGCTACCCGGCCGACGACCAGCTCGCCGCGCGCAGCCGTCAGGCGCGGAACAAGCGGTCGCTGCCGGGCAGCGCCGGCTGCTGCTGACGGAGGCCGGTCAGCCGTTGCCCGGTTTGTGCTGATCGGCTGATGCCGACCTTCATCAAATAAGGCAAATCGGGCTAAAAGCACTTATCCTTCGGTCGCGTCGCGCCCCTGCCCCTCCCGCCCCGGCTTACGTTTCCGCACGTCGCTTCGTTCGCTGCGCGGAGAAGGTGTCGGGAGTTCTTGGGATGAGTGCAACTGAGGCCCGCCTGATCGGGGCGGGCACGGCAACACGACCGGCCGAACCGCGGCTACCGTACGACGACCCGGGACCGGGCGCCGTCGGGCTGCTGCCGACGCCGCCGTCCGACGACGAGAGGTACCTGTACGCCCGGCGCCGGCTGTGGGTGCTGACCGCCACCTCGCTGCTGAGCATGGGCTGCCTTGCGCTCAGCCAGTTCCGGCTCGCCGCCGCCACCCCGCTGCTGTGGCTCTTCGCCCCGCTGCTCGCCTTCACGGTGGTCTACTACCTGGTCTCGCTCCGGGTGAACGCCTTCACCCGCGACTTCGACCTCGACGAGCACCGCCGCCTGGTGCGCGAGTGGCGGCCCGAGCACTACCCGTCGGTCGACGTCTTCCTGCCGGTGTGCGGCGAGCCCATCGAGGTCCTGCACAACACCTGGACCCATGTCCGGGCGCTTGCCGACCGCTATCCGGGCATCTGCGTGCCGTTCGTCCTGGACGACTCGGCCAGCCCCGAGCTGCGGGCGATGGCCGAGGACTTCGGCTTCCGTTACGGCACCCGCGCCCGGCGCGGCTGGTTCAAGAAGGCCGGCAACCTGCGCTTCGGCTTCGACCAGACCGACGGCACGTACGTCCTGATCCTCGACGCCGACTTCGCGCCGCGCGCCGACCTCCTGGAGGAACTCCTCCCGTACATGGAGAAGGACAGCCGGACCGCGATCGTCCAGTCGCCGCAGTTCTTCCGGGTGCTCGACGCCCAGAACTGGATCGAGCGCGGCGCCGGAGCCGTACAGGAGCTGTTCTACCGGGCCGTCCAGGTCTCCCGGCAGGGCCGCGACGGTGCCATCTGCGTCGGCAGCTGCGCCGTCTACCGGCGCGCGGCCCTGGAGGAGAACGGCGGCACCACGCTCATCGAGCACTCCGAGGACGTCCACACCGGCTTCGACCTGCGCCGCCTCGGCTGGGACCTGCGCTATGTGCCGGTCGCGGTGGCGGCGGGCGTCTGCCCGGACAGCGCGGGGGCCTTCTTCAACCAGCAGTACCGCTGGTGCGCGGGCTCGATGAGCCTGCTCGGTAGCAAGAAGTTCTGGCAGGCCAGACTCCGCTTCAGCAGCCGGCTCTGCTATCTCTCCGGGTTCTTCTACTACATCCACACGGCGCTGTTCACCTTCGTCGCGCCGCTCCTGCCGATCGTGCTGCTGCTCGCCTTCCCCGACCAGCCCCGCTTCGAGAACGTGTGGCTGGTGCTGCCCGGCATCGCGTACACCACGATCGTCTTCCCGCTGTGGCACCGCGTCCCGTACCGCCTGGAGGCGTGGGCCGTCCGGATGATGTACTCCTGGGCGCACGTCTTCGCGATCTGGGACATCCTCCGCGGCACCCGCATGGGCTGGCAGGCCACCGGCTCCGACCGGGCCAGGCGCAACGGGACCCGGCGGTTCTGGATCGGCCTGTGGGCGTGGGGCGGCGGCACCGCCCTGCTCTGGGTCGGGGCCGCGGTCTGGCGGATGGCCACCGTGGACGTGTACGACTTCGCGCTGCTGCTCTCCTCCGGACTCTTCTACGCGATGATCGTCGCCCGCGCCCTGGTGCAGCCGCGGACGGGGGCCGTCGCCTGATGCGCCTCCGTGCCCTCCGCCTCCGTGCCCTGCGCCTCCGTGCGACGCGCCCCCGTACGACGCTCCTGCGTCCGACGCGCCTTCGTGTCCCCGCGGCCGCCCCGCTGCTCGCCGCCCTGCTCCTCGCCCTGACCGCGTGCAGCGCCCCGGACACCGGCGGCCGGTCGGCCGCGGCGCGGGGGCAGCAGGCCGCCCCCGGGCCCGCGGTCGAGGTCCCGTACGACGTCAGACCGCTGATCCGGCCCTCGAAGAAGTACTTCGGCGTCTCCACGGCCGGCGCCCCGAACTCCATGAAGCCGGTGGACGCGTACACCCGCAAGACCGGCAAGCGCCCGAACCTCATCGGCTACTACGCGGCCTGGGGCGACGGATTCGACATCACCGGCGTGCGCAACGCCTGGCGGTCCGGCGCGCTGACCGTCGTCTCCTGGGAGCCCTTCGACACGACCCTGGACGACATCGCCTCCGGCCGGTCGGACGACTACATCCAGAAGTACGCGCGGGCGGTGCGCAAGCTGAACCTGCCCGTCGCGATCACCTTCGCCGACGAGATGAACGGCGCCTGGGAGAACTGGGGCACCGAGGCCACCACACCCAAGGCGTACGTGAAGGCATGGCGCCACATCCACGACGTCTTCCAGGACGTCGGCGCGGCCAACGTGATCTGGGCGTGGTCCCCGAACGTCGTCAACCCGGTGCGGAACGTCGCCCTCCAGCCGTACTACCCGGGAGACGCGTTCGTCGACTGGGTCGGCCTGATCGGCTACTTCACCTACAACGAGCCGCCCGACACCTTCAACGAGCTGTTCGGCCCGACGATGAGCGAGGTCCGGGCGTTCAGCTCCAAGCCCTTCATCCTCCTGGAGACGGCTGCCGAGCGCGGCTGGCGCCGTGACGCCGACGTGCGGGCCCTGGTGAAGGGGGCCGCGGAGCACCCCGACGTCCTCGGCTTCGTCTGGTTCGACCACGTTGCGGCCCGCGCGGACTGGCGGCTCGACGAGGGCACGACGACGACCGCCGAGTTCAAGCGACTGGCAGCAGACGACATCTACGGCTTCGACGTGCGGAAGGTCAGATGACAGCCACAGAGCCAGGCCCCAGAGCGCCCCTCCCGGCCGTCCCCCAGGCCGCCGGGCACCGGCCACCGGGACCACCGGGACCGCCCAGACCGGCCGGACCACCCAGGCCGGCCGGACCGCCCGAAGTCCCCGTCGGCTATCACGTGCCCCGCCCGGCGCGGACGGCCTGGACCACGGCCGGGAGCCCCCGGCGCACCTGGGCCGCCCGGGGGATCCTGCTCGGCATCCTGCTCCTGCAGGCGGTGCTCTCGTTCCGGCTGGAGAACACGGCCTACTCGGACGAGGCCCTCTACCTCACCGCCGGCCACCTGGAGCTCGCCCATCTGCTGCACGGCACTCCGGTGCCGACCGACTACGCGAGCTACTTCTCCGGCTCGCCGACCCTCTACCCCGTCGTGGCCGCCCTGGCGGACGCCTGGTCCGGCCTGACCGGAGCCCGCCTGCTCAGCCTGGTGTGCATGCTCGGCGCCACCACCCTCCTCTACGGGACGACCCGGAGGCTGTTCAACGAGCGGGCCGCGCTCGCCGCCGCCGCCCTGTTCGCGGTGACCCAGTCGACGATCGTCCTCGGCTGGTTCGCGACCTACGACGCGCCCGCGATCCTCCTGCTCGCCCTCGCGGCCTGGATCCTCGTACGGACCGACCGGGCCCACCCGGCACTGGCGGCCCTCGCCGCACCGGTCGCCGTGCTCGCCGCCGGAACGAAGTACGCCGCCGCGCTGTACCTGCCGAGCCTGATCGTGCTCGCCGCGCTGGTCGCCTGGCCGCACCGCGGCCGGGCGAGTCTGTGGCGGGCCGGGTCGTTCGCACTGACCGTCGCCGGACTGCTCGCCGTCGCGCTGTACGGGACCGACGTCCTGGAAGGCGTACGGACCACCACCACGGCCCGCGCGCACGGCACCGAAGAGGCGCTCGACCTGCTGCGGAAGTCGGCCGTCTGGTCCGGTCTGCTGTTCCTGACCGCGTGCGGCGGTGCCGTCGCGTACGCCCGGCGCGGCCGGATGAACGAGTCACCGGAGACCCGCCGGCTGCCCGTCCCGGGCCGGGGCTGGCGCGTGCTGCTCGGCCTGCTCCTGTGCGGCACGGCCCTGCTCGCCCCGGCCTACCAGATCCACCTCCACACGTCCGTCGCGCTCTACAAGCACCTCGGCTTCGGCCTGCTCTTCGCCGCGCCGCTGGCCGGCGTCGGGCTGACCCGGCTCGTCGGCGCGCACTTCCGGCATCCACAGCTCGCCTGCGCCCTGTGGGTCGTGATGCTGTGCCTGGGCATGGGCCAGTCGGTGGAACGATTCGCCACCTGGCCGGACTCCAGCCGGCTCACCGCCTCGCTCCGGCAGTACGTCACCCCGGGGGAGGGCCGGTACCTCGCGTCGCTGCCCAACGTGCCGGTGTACTACCTGCGGGACATCACCGACCACACGCACTGGACCTCGCTCTACTGGATCGGCTACCAGGACGCCGAGGGCGCCGTGCACCACGACGACGACGGCTACCGCACGGCCATCGCGGACGGCTGGTTCGACCTGATCGTGCTCGACGGGGTCACCGTCCCGCAGAAGGACAAGGTCATCGCGGCGGCCCTGAAGGAGAGCGACAAGTACCGCCTCCTCGGCACCCTGCCGTTCCGGCTGGGCGAGGGCCAGGGCTCCTACCGGATCTGGGTGAAGCGATGACCGCGCCGACCGTGCGGAGCCCCCGGCTCGGGCCGCTCCTGACCTTCCTGCCGCCCACGGCGGTCGCGCTGGTGTGCGTCCTGACCCGCCTCGGGAACCGACAGCTGTGGTTCGACGAGTACGCCACCTGGTGGGCGTCCTCCCTGCCGTCCGCCGCCTTCGGCCGGCTCACCGAACACGTCGACATCGTGTTCGTGCCGTACTACACGTTCATGCACGCCTGGACGTGGCTCGCCGGCAGTTCCACCACCGCGCTGAGGCTGCCCGAGGCACTGGCCATGGCCGCCTCGGCCGGACTCGTCGCGCTCGTGGGCCGCCGGCTGTTCACCGCGCGCGTCGGGGTGGCGGCCGGGCTGCTCTTCGCCCTGCTCCCGACCGTCGCCCGGTACGGGCAGGAGGCCCGCCCGTACGCCTTCGCGATGTTCTTCTCGCTGCTCGCCACCGTGCTGCTGCTGCGCGCCCTGGAGCGGCCCTCGCTGCGGGTCTGGGCGGGCTACGCGCTCGCCGTCGCGCTGACCGGGTTCAGCCACCTGGTCGCGCTGAGCGTGCTCGCGGCCCACGCGGTGCTCGTGCTGCGGGCCAGGCGCTCCGGCGACCCGCTCGCGCACTGGGCCTTCGCCTGCGCCGCGGTCATGGGCACCTCCGTGGTCGTCCCCATGGCGTACCGGAGCACCGGCCAGAGCGGCCAGATCGCCTGGAACGACGTCTCCAGCCGCGACCTGCTCTGGTACGCGTCGGACCTGTTCGGGAACTGGACCGTCGCCACGACCGTGCTCGGGCTCGCCGTCCTCGGACTGTGGGCGGCCGGCCGTCCCAGCGCCGTCGCGCTGGCGACCTGGGCCCTGCTGCCGCCGGTGGTGACCGCCGCGACCGGCGAGTGGCTGCACCTCTTCCTGCCCCGGTACCTGCTGTTCACGGTCCCGGCCTGGACGCTCCTCGCGGCGGCCGGTGCCGTCCGGGTCGCGGGCCTGCTGACCGTGGTCGGCCGCGGCGCGCTCTGGCGTCGGGCGCGCGCCACGGCCCTGGTGGCCGCCGCGGTGGCCGGGTTCGTCGTGCTGACCCTGCCCGCCCTGCGGAGCGTCCGCCAGGACATCCCGACCGAGCCCGACTACGCGGGCGCGGCCCGGCTCGTGAAGGCCGGACAGCGCCCCGGTGACGGCATCGTCTTCCACCGGAGCTTCAACTCGCGGCTCGCCATGGCGTACCAGCTGCGCGAGGGCACCAGGCCCGCGGACATCCTCATGAAGCGGGCGCCGCAGCAGACCGGCTGGTTCTGGGCGCACGAGTACCAGCGGCCCAGCGGGCGCCTGTCCGGCTCCGACCGCCTCTGGTTCGTCTCACCGGGCGACGACGAGGACCCGTACGCCTACATGCCCGAGGCGAAGGCCAAGGCGCTCAAGGACGGCTACACGGTGGCCCGCACCGAGCGGCTCCGCCATGTGACCGTCCAGCTGCTGGAGCGCCGTACTCACTGACCGGGAGCCCCGGCCGCGGCCGCTGCCTGGCTGCGGCCGCGGGCGTAGATCTGGTTGAAGGCGAAGGTGCCCAGGTCGTCGCTGGCCTTGAAGACGGCCTGGTCGCCGGTGGTCACCTTCTTGCCGTTGAGGAAGCCGGCCTGGGTGAGGTAGACGTAGCGGCCGATCGAGTTGGTGCGGCGCAGACAGACCGTGGCGTGGCAGAAGTCACCGACGCCCGCGCCGGTCAGCGGGGCGATGCCGCCGGTGGCCTGCTTCTTCGCCTTGAGGGCCTGCTCGTCGGTGGGGAAGACGGCGACGCCGACGGTGACGGCGACGCCGTCCTTCACGTACGTGGCGCGCAGCACGCGCGTGCAGCCGTTGCCGCTGAGGACCGAGCCGAGGCCGCCCTGGGTGACCGCCGCGCAGTTGGTGGTGGAGGCCGTCGCGCTCTTGGCGTAGGCGCGGCCGTTCATGGTCAGCTTCCGGCCCGGGAACAGGCCCTCGGCGCTCAGCGGAGCCTTGTCCTTCTTCGCGTCGGAGATGTAGTCGCGCGGGTTCGGCGGCGGCAGCGGGGCTACCGAGGAGAACGACGGGGCCGGGGTGGCGGTGTCCGAGGGGGCGGCCGGGCCGGTAGCCGTCGGGCCGCCGTTCTTCGCCTCGTCGTTGCTCTTGTTCGTGGCGACGATCGCGGTCGCGACGACCGCGCCCACGACGAGCGCGGCGACCGCGCCGCCGCCGATCACCAGCCAGCGCTTGCGCTGGTCACGGGCGGCGGAGGCGTCGGCGAGGGCGCCCCAGTCGGGGGTCGGGCCGCCGGCCTGCGGGGCGTGGGCGCCCGGGAACGGGTTGGGCTGCTGGGGCTGCCACTGCTGCTGTCCGTACTGCTGCTGCCCGTACGGTTGCTGCCCGTTCGGCTGCTGTCCGTACGGCTGCTGCCCCTGACCCTGCGCCTGCCCCTGGCCCTGCTGCGGCCACTGCGGTCCCCCGAAGCTCATGCGCGGCATCCTAATCCGGTTGGGCGACAGCGGTGCGGGCGGCGACAATGCCCCGCATGGGACATGTCGAGGCCGCACATCTGGAGTACTACCTGCCGGACGGGAGGGTCCTGCTCGGGGACGTCTCCTTCCGGGTCGGCGAGGGCAACGTCGTCGCCCTGGTCGGCGCCAACGGCGCCGGCAAGACGACCCTGCTCAGGCTGGTCTCCGGCGAGCTCCAGCCGCACGGCGGCACCGTCACGGTCAGCGGCGGCCTCGGCGTCATGCCGCAGTTCGTCGGCTCCGTGCGCGACGAGTCCACCGTCCGCGACCTGCTGGTCTCGGTGGCGCCCGCCCGCATCCGCACGGCCGCGAAGGCCGTCGACGAGGCCGAGCACCGGATCATGACGGTCGACGACGAGGCCGCGCAGATGGCGTACGCGCAGGCGCTCAGCGACTGGGCCGAGGTGCAGGGGTACGAGTTCGAGACCCTCTGGGACATCTGCACCATGGCCGCCATGGGCGTGCCGTACGACAAGGCGCAGTTCCGGCAGGTGCGCACGCTCAGCGGCGGCGAGCAGAAGCGGCTCGTCCTGGAGTACCTGCTGCGCGGCAACGACGAGGTGCTGCTGCTCGACGAGCCGGACAACTACCTGGACGTCCCCGGCAAGCGCTGGCTGGAGGAGCGGCTGCGGGAGACCCGCAAGACCGTGCTCTTCATCTCCCACGACCGCGAGCTGCTCTCCCGCGCCGCCCAGAAGATCGTGGCCGTCGAGCCCGGGCCGGCCGGCTCCGACGTGTGGGTGCACGGCGGCGGCTTCGACACCTTCCACGACGCGCGGCGGGAGCGCTTCGCCCGCTTCGAGGAGCTGAAGCGGCGCTGGGAGGAGAAGCACGCGCAGCTGAAGAAGCTCGTCATCAACCTGCGGCAGGCCGCGGCGGTCAGCCACGAGATGGCCTCGCGGTACGCGGCCGCGCAGACCCGGCTGAAGAAGTTCGAGGAGGCCGGCCCGCCGCCGGAGCCGCCGCGCGAGCAGGACATCCGGATGCGGCTGCGCGGCGGCCGCACCGGCGTGCGGGCCGTGACGGCCGAGAACCTGGAGCTCACCGGCCTGATGAAGCCGTTCTCGCTGGAGATCTTCTACGGCGAGCGGGTCGCCGTCCTCGGCTCGAACGGCTCCGGCAAGTCCCACTTCCTGCGCCTCCTCGCGGGTGACGAGTCGGTCGCCCACACGGGTACGTGGAAGCTGGGCGCCCGGGTCGTCCCCGGCCACTTCGCCCAGACCCACGCCCACCCCGAGCTCCAGGGCCGCCCGCTCGTCGACATCCTGTGGACCGAGCACGCCAAGGACCGCGGCGCGGCGATGTCGATGCTGCGCCGCTACGAGCTGGAGCGCCAGGGCGACCAGCCCTTCGACAAGCTCTCCGGCGGCCAGCAGGCCCGCTTCCAGATCCTCCTGCTCGAACTGGCGGGCACCACCGCCCTGCTCCTCGACGAGCCCACCGACAACCTGGACCTGGAGTCCGCGGAGGCCCTCCAGGACGGCCTGGAGTCCTACGAGGGCACGGTGCTGGCCGTCACCCACGACCGCTGGTTCGCCCGGTCGTTCGACCGCTACCTGGTCTTCGGGTCGGACGGGGTCGTACGGGAGACGAGCGAGCCGGTGTGGGACGAGCGGCGGGTGGAGCGGGCGCGCTGAGCCGAGGCGGATGTTGGATCCGGGATCCGTGATCCGGGATCCGTGATCCGTGATCCGGCAGGCGGGATGTTGGATCCCGGATCCAACATCCGGCGGCCGCCGTGGATCCAAGATCCCGGCTTTCGGATCCCGGCTCCTGGATCCCAGCTCCTGGATCCCGGCTCGTGGATCCCAGCTTTCGGATCCCGACTCGTGGATCCCGGCTCCCGGATCCGACCTACGGAACCAGCACCACCCGCCCCCGCAGGCCCCCCTTCGCCAGGCGGCGGTGCGCCTCCGCCGCCTCCGCGAGCGGCAGGGTGGCGGCGACGCGCGGCGTCAGGCCGCCCGCGTCCGCAAGGGCCACGAGGCGGGTGAGGCCGGCGGTGTCGGCGCGGACCCAGACCGGGAGGACGCGGATGCCGCGCAGGGGATACGGGGCGCCGCCCGCGACCAGGGCGGCGAAGACGCCGCCCGAGCGGACCGCGTCGAGGGCCGACGCCCCCAGGACGGCGCCGTCCAGTGCGCCGGAGACGCCGCCGGGGACCAGGGCGCGGACGGCAGCGCCGAGGCGGGGCGCGTCGGGGTCGGTGGCCACGACGTGCTCGGCGCCCAGCTCCCGTACGAGCTCGTCGTCGCCGGGGCGGGCGACCGCCACGACCCGCAGGCCGCGCGCGGCGGCCAGCTGCACCGCGTAGCCGCCGACCGCGCCTGCCGCGCCCGTCACGAGCAGGGTCTCGCCGGCCGGGAGGTCGAGCGCGTCCAGGGCCTGGAGGGCGGTGAGACCGGCCAGCGGCAGGGTCGCGGCGGCCGCCGGCGCGAGCGAGACGGGCGCCGGGGCCACCGCGTGGGCGTCCAGGACCACGTACTCGGCCTGGGTGCCGAGTTCCACGTCGAGCCGGTCGTTCATCCCGAGGACCCGGTCGCCGGGCCGCACGCCGTCGACGCCCGGCCCGGTCTCCTCCACGACGCCGGCCACGTCCCAGCCGAGCCCCGTCCGGCCCGTCCCGGCCATCAGACCCGCCTCCGCGAGGACGCCGGAGCGGGTGGCGAGGTCGACGGGGTGGACGGTCGCCGCCTCGACCCGGATCAGCACCTGGCCGGGGCCGGCGACAGGGACGGGGACCTCGGCGATCCGCAGGGCCTCGGGGCCGCCGAAGGAGTCGATGACGAGAGCGCGCATGGCGTGCGGTTCCTTCCGGGAGGGCGTGAGGAGAAGGGCTACGGAACGAACCTAGGGAGCGCTACTCTCCAACGGTAAGTACGTACCCGGAAGTGCGTACCGCACCGGAAGGAGCGCCGTGGCGACCCGTACCGCCGCCGAACGCCGCGAAGATGCCCGCCGCGCCTACGACGCGTATCTCGCCGACTGCCCCGCCCGCCTGCTCCTCGACCGCATCTCCGACAAGTGGGTCACCCTCCTCCTCTCCGCCCTCGCCGACGGCCCCCACCGCTACAGCGACCTGGGCCGCAAGGTCGCCGGCGTCAGCCAGAAGATGCTCACGCAGACCTTGCGGGGGCTGGAGCGGGACGGTCTGGTGGCCCGTACGGTGACCCCGTCCGTGCCCGTGCGGGTGGACTACGAGCTGACGGAGCTGGGCGCGTCGCTGCTTCCGGTGGTGCGGGCGATCAAGGGGTGGGCGGACACCCACATCGAGGAGGTGGCCGCGGCCCGGGAGGCGTATGACGCGGGTGCCGCCGCGTTTTGACCCGCTCGGGGGAGCCCGGGTAGGCTTCTGCTTTGTTATGCGTATTGGCTCCGTCGTTCTCACGCGACGGGCCGTTGCGCAAGTTCCCTGGAGCAGTTACCAGTGGCTTGCATACGGGCAGTGATCCCGGCAGTGTAGGCCCCAGCTGCATGATCGCTTCAGGTGTGTCTGGACTCCATCCACTGAAGAAGCGAAGGCTACGAAGTGCGTACGTACAGCCCCAAGCCCGGCGATGTCACTCGCCAGTGGCACATCATCGACGCGCAGGACATCGTCCTGGGCCGTCTGGCGACGACGGCTGCGAACCTCCTGCGAGGCAAGCACAAGCCCGTCTACGCCCCCCACATGGACATGGGTGACTTCGTCGTCATCATCAACGCCGACAAGGTGCACCTGTCCGGCAACAAGCGGACCCAGAAGATGGCGTACCGCCACTCCGGCTTCCCGGGTGGTCTGCGCTCCGTCCGCTACGACGAGCTGCTGGACAAGAACCCCGAGAAGGCCGTCGAGAAGGCCGTCAAGGGCATGCTCCCCAAGAACACCCTGGGCCGTCAGATGCTCTCGAAGCTGAAGGTCTACGCGGGCGAGAACCACCCGCACGCTGCCCAGCAGCCGGTCCCGTTCGAGATCACCCAGGTCGCGCAGTAGTTCCGGCCACACCCCCTAAGAACGAAAGAAATCTGAGGAGCATCGTGGCCGAGACCACCCCCGAGACCCCCGTCGACGAGTTCGAGGGCGTCGAGGAATACACCACCGAGACCGAGATCGTCGAGGGTGACTACACCTCCGAGTCCCTCGCGTCCCGCTTCGGCGACCCGCAGCCGGCTGCCGGCCTGGGCCGTCGCAAGAACGCCATCGCCCGCGTCCGGATCGTTCCGGGCACCGGCAAGTGGAAGATCAACGGTCGCACCCTCGAGGACTACTTCCCGAACAAGGTGCACCAGCAGGAAGTCAACGAGCCCTTCAAGGTGCTCGAGCTCGACGACCGCTACGACGTCATCGCCCGCATCGCCGGTGGCGGCGTGTCCGGCCAGGCCGGCGCCCTGCGCCTCGGCGTGGCCCGCGCCCTCAACGAGGCCGACGTCGAGAACAACCGCGGCCCGCTGAAGAAGGCCGGCTTCCTCTCCCGCGACGACCGTGCGGTCGAGCGCAAGAAGGCCGGTCTCAAGAAGGCCCGCAAGGCCCCGCAGTACAGCAAGCGCTAATCGCCTGCTGGCCTGCCAGGCCTGCTTGGCTTGGTCCGTACGCCCCGGCGGCACTCCCGTGCTGCCGGGGCGTACGGCTTTTTCACTTCTTGCTTTCATAATCTGGGCACAACCCTGCGCGCGGTCCCGGGCGAAAACGGGCATCAGCCGTTCAGAGGCGTTCGGCGCGTCGTTCAGGGCATCGCATTTTCGGAGCACTTTCGGAGGACAGCTGTGGGACGACTCTTCGGCACGGACGGGGTGCGGGGCGTGGCCAACGCCGACCTGACGGCGGAGCTGGCGCTCGGCCTGTCGGTCGCGGCCGCGCACGTGCTGGCCGAGGCGGGCACGTTCGAGGGCCATCGGCCGACCGCCGTGGTGGGGCGCGACCCGCGCGCCTCGGGAGAGTTCCTGGAGGCCGCCGTCGTGGCCGGCCTCGCCAGCGCGGGCGTCGACGTGCTGCGCGTCGGCGTGCTGCCCACGCCGGCCGTGGCGTATCTCACCGGCGCGCTCGGCGCCGACCTCGGCGTGATGCTGTCGGCCTCGCACAACGCCATGCCCGACAACGGCATCAAGTTCTTCGCCCGCGGCGGCCACAAGCTCGCCGACGAGCTGGAGGACCGCATCGAGGCCGTGTACGAGGAGCACCGCACCGGCGCCCCCTGGGACCGTCCCACCGGCGCGGGCGTCGGCCGGGTGCGTGACTACGACGAGGGCTTCGACAAGTACGTCGCCCACCTCGTCGCCGTACTCCCGAACCGGCTCGACGGCCTGAAGATCGTCCTCGACGAGGCGCACGGCGCCGCCGCCCGCGTCTCGCCCGAGGCGTTCTCCCGGGCCGGCGCCACCGTCGTCACCATCGGCGCCGAGCCCGACGGCCTCAACATCAACGACGGCTGCGGCTCCACCCACCTCGACCTGCTCAAGGCCGCCGTGGTCGAGCACCAGGCCGACTTCGGCATCGCCCACGACGGCGACGCCGACCGCTGCCTGGCGGTCGACCACACGGGTGCGGAGATCGACGGCGACCAGATCCTCGCCGTGCTCGCCCTCGCCATGCGCGAGGCCGGCACCCTGCGCGGCGACACCGTCGTCGCCACCGTCATGTCGAACCTCGGCTTCAAGCTCGCCATGGAGCGCGAGGGCCTCCAGCTCGTCCAGACCGCGGTCGGCGACCGCTACGTCCTGGAGGCGATGAAGGAGCACGGCTACGCCCTCGGCGGCGAGCAGTCCGGCCACGTCATCGTGCTCGACCACGCCACCACTGGCGACGGCACCCTGACCGGTCTGATGCTCGCGGCCCGGGTCGTCGCCACCGGCAAGTCCCTCGCCGAGCTCGCCGGCGTGATGGAGCGGCTGCCGCAGGTCCTCGTCAACGTGCCGGACGTCGACAAGACCCGCGTGAAGACCTCCGCCGAGCTGGCCCACGCCGTCGGCGACGCCGAGCGCGAGCTGGGCACCACCGGCCGCGTGCTGCTGCGCCCCTCGGGCACCGAGCCGCTGGTGCGGGTCATGGTGGAGGCGGCGGACATCGAGCAGGCCCGGTCGGTGGCGGGACGGCTCGCGGACGCGGTGAAGTCGGCGCTCGGCTAGCCCGTATGACGCCCTGTCGGCCCCCGTTCCGTACGCCGGAACGGGGGCCTTCGTCGTGCCTTTCGGTTACGCCTCGCCGGTCATGCCTTGCCCTTGCGGGTCCACTGGCCGCGCTGGGTCCGCCACAGCAGCACCTGCCCGAACAGGGTGACGGTGCCGGCCAGGATGATGCCGGTCAGGTTGAGGGCCAACTGCTCGACCGAACCCCACATCTGGGCGTACTGGCCGTAGCTCAGCGCCACGGCGGCGTTCGCGCCGGCCGGGACCGTCGTCACCGAGATCGCGACCCCGATCAGCGCCCCCGACTTCGTCGAGGTGAGCGAGAGGGTGCCGGCCGCGCCCGCGAGCAGGGCGACGACGAAGGAGAACGGGTCCGGCTGCCAGATGAAGCTGGTGTTGGCGCGCGGCGCGTCGAGCTGCTCCACGCTGAACAGGCCGAGCGCGTCCATCCCCAGACTGAACACGGTCGTCGCGACGATCGCCGCCGCGAAGCCGACGACCAGCGCGTACGAGGAGCGCAGCACCAGCTTGGGGGCCCGCCGCACGATCCCCGTACAGATGCCGGCGAGCGGACCGAACTCCGGCCCGACGGCCATCGCGCCCACGATCAGGATGGCGTTGTCGAGCACGACACCGCAGGCCGCGATCATCGTCGCCAGGATCATGAAGGCGCTGTAGGTGATGGAGAGCGTCGACTCCTCGTGGGTGGCGTCGGTCAGCTGTTCCCAGATCACCGCGTCGGCGGCCTCGCCCGGGGCCTCCTCCTCGGCGGCGGTGGCGCGGGTCGACAGCGACAGGTCGATGTTCTCGACGGCGATCGAGCCGTCACGGTCGATCCCCAGCTCCCGCAGCCCGTGCAGGACTTCCTGCCCGGCCTCGCGGGCCACGTCGCACAGCACGAGGTCACCGGCCGGGTCGCGGGCCGCGCCCGGCACCACCACCAGATGGGTGGTGCCGACGGTCCGCTCGATGAGCCCGACTGCCGAATCCGTACGGTCCGGCGGCACGATCAGTCGCAGGTGAAGCATCCTCAGAGCTTACGGAGACTCAGAGCTCGGGGAAGGCCAGAGCTTACGGAGACTCAGAGCCCGCGGGGCTCGCGAAGGCCCGGAGCGCGCGGAGCTCAGAGCTTGCGCAGACTCAGCCGCTGCACCTTGTGGTCCGGGCCCTTGCGCACGACGAGCGTCGCCCGTCCGCGGGTCGGGGCCACGTTCTCCAGGAGGTTGACCTTGTTGATGGTCCGCCACATCGTGCGGGCGTAGTCCAGGGCCTCCTCCTCGGAGACCTGGGTCCAGCGCCGGAAGTACGAGGACGGGTCCTGGAACGCGGTCTGGCGCAGCTTGCGGAAGCGGTTGAGGTACCACTGCTCGATGTCCTCGGCGCGCGCGTCCACGTACACGGAGAAGTCGAAGTAGTCCGCGAGACCGACCCGGGTCCGCCCGTCCTTGCCGGGGAGCGCGGGCTGCAGCACGTTGAGCCCCTCGACGATGAGGATGTCGGGGCGGCGCACGACGAGCTTCTCGTCGGGGACCCGGTCGTAGATCAGGTGCGAGTAGACCGGCGCGGAGACCTCCTCCTTGCCCGCCTTCACGTCCGCGACGAAGCGGGTCAGCGCCCGCCGGTCGTACGACTCGGGGAAGCCCTTGCGGGACATCAGCCCGCGCGCCTTCAGCTCCTCCATCGGGTACAGGAAGCCGTCGGTGGTGATCCGCTCCACCCGCGGGTGCTCGGGCCAGCGCGCGAGGAGCGCCTCCAGGAGCCGGGCGACGGTCGACTTGCCGACGGCCACGGAGCCGGCGACCCCTATGACGAACGGGGTGCCGCGCTGCTCGGCCCGCTCGCCGAGGAAGGTGTTGAGGGCGCCGCGCAGCCCGCTGGTGGCCTGCACGTACAGGTTGAGCAGCCGCGACAGCGGCAGATAGATGTCCCGCACCTCGTCGAGGTCGATGACGTCCCCGAGCCCGCGCAGCCGTTCCACCTCGTCCGCGGTGAGCGGCAGCGGCGTCTTGTCCCGCAGCGCGCTCCACTCCGCCCGTGTGAGGTCGACATACGGCGTCGGCTCGGCGACCCGGCGCCCTGCGGCACCGTTCCCGTTTCCCTTGGGGCTTCGTGGCGGCGAATCGATCACCCGCCCATTGTCGTGGGTGCGGGGCGCGAGCGGAGGGTGGGGTGGGTCACTCGGCGGCGTCAGGCCGCCGTGCGGGTGGGCAGCAGCTTCCGGAGCCGCCGCTCGGCCCGGGTCGTGATCAGGCCTGCCGCCTCGATCGGGTACCGCGTGGTCATGACAGCGGAGGGCGCGCATAGGGTGCGTACCATTCCGCTTTCCCCTGGCCGATTCCCTTGCCGAGAGATGACAGATGCGCCCCATCCCGCTCCGCCGTACCGCCGTCGCCGCGTCCGCCGCCGTCACGCTGGCGCTGGTGCTGACCGCCTGTGGCGGTGACGACAAGCCGAGGGAGGACAGCGGGAAGGCCGACGCCTCGGCGTCCGCCGCGGCCAGGCCGGACGTACGGGCGCTGCCCTCCGCCGCCCTCGACAGGCTGGCCGTCGGCCCGGCGGATCTCAGGGGTTACCGGGTGACCAAGGTCGAGGGCGCCGGCGTCGTCAACGTCGGCGACGTCAGCTCCGACAAGCCGGCCTGCGAGCCGCTCGCCGAGGCGCTGGCCGGGGCGGCGCCCGGCACGCCGACGACCACCGTGCACCGCAGGGCGGACAGGGGCGGGGCCCGGACGGACGTGGCGCTCGGCTCGTACGACGGGGAGGGGGCGCAGCGGGCGTTCGAGTCGCTCAGGGCCGCCGGCACCGCCTGCGCCCAGGGCTTCCACCTGACCTCGACCGTCCGGACCGAGGACGTCACCAAGCTCGTCCCGAAGCCCGCCACCGCCGGCGACGAGGCCCTCGCCTGGACCGTCACCGGCAGGAAGACCGGCGCCGGCGCCCTCGTCGTCTTCCGGAAGGGCAACAGCCTCGTCGCCGTCACGGCCGACGAGCTCCCCACCGCCGTGGCCGACGCGCAGGCGGCCAAGCTGCGCTGAGTCCGGCCGGTGGGCCGGGTTCCGCCGTAGGCTGCCGCCATGTGCGGAATCGTGGGTTACGTCGGCGGACAGTCGGCGCTCGATGTGGTGATCGCGGGCCTGAAGCGGCTCGAGTACCGCGGCTACGACTCGGCCGGAGTCGCGGTGCTCTCCGACGGCGGCCTCGCCGCGGCCAAGAAGGCCGGAAAGCTCGTCAACCTGGAGAAGGAACTGGTGGACCGGCCGCTGTCGAGCGGCTCCACCGGCATCGGACACACCCGGTGGGCCACCCACGGCGGCCCCACCGACAGCAACGCGCACCCGCACCTCGACAACGCGGGCCGCGTCGCCGTCGTCCACAACGGCATCATCGAGAACTTCGCCACCCTCAGGGCGGAACTGGCCGAGCGCGGCCACGAGCTGCTGTCCGAGACGGACACCGAGGTCGTGGCCCATCTGCTCGCCGAGGAGTTCAGTTCCGTCGGCGACCTCGCCGAGGCCATGCGCCTGGTGTGCAAGCGGCTCGACGGCGCCTTCACGCTGGTCGCCGTGCACGCCGACCAGCCGGACGTCGTCGTCGGCGCCCGCCGCAACTCCCCGCTCGTCGTCGGCGTCGGCGAGGGCGAGAACTTCCTCGCCTCCGACGTCTCCGCCTTCATCGCCCACACCCGTTCGGCGATCGAGCTCGGCCAGGACCAGGTCGTCGAGCTCACCCGTGACGGCGTCACCGTCACCGACTTCGACGGCGCCCCCGCCGACGTACGGGCCTTCCACATCGACTGGGACGCCTCCGCCGCCGAGAAGGGCGGCTACGCCTCCTTCATGCTCAAGGAGATCGCCGAGCAGCCGAAGGCCGTCGCCGACACCCTCCTCGGCCGGATCGACGCCGAGGGGCACCTCCGCCTCGACGAGGTGCGCATCCCCGACCGGGTGCTCCGCGAGGCCGACAAGATCGTCATCATCGCGTGCGGCACCGCCTTCCACGCCGGACTTATCGCCAAGTACGCGATCGAGCACTGGACCCGGATCCCCTGCGAGGTGGAGCTGGCCAGCGAGTTCCGCTACCGCGACCCGATCCTCGGGCAGCGCACCCTCGTCGTCGCGATCTCCCAGTCCGGCGAGACCATGGACACCCTGATGGCGCTGCGGCACGCGCGCGAGCAGGGCGCCAAGGTCCTCGCCGTCTGCAACACCAACGGGTCGACGATCCCCAGGGAGTCGGACGCCGTGCTCTACACGCACGCCGGCCCCGAGGTCGCCGTCGCGTCGACCAAGGCCTTCCTGACGCAGCTCGTCGCCTGCTACCTGCTCGCGCTCTATCTCGGCCAGGTGCGCGGAACCCAGTGGGGCGACGAGATCCACGCCGTCATCCGCGAGCTCGCCCGGAGCGCCGACGGCGTCGAGCGGGTCCTGGCGACCATGGAGCCCGTGCGCGCGCTCGCCCGCTCGCTCGCCCACAAGGACACGGTCCTCTTTCTCGGCCGGCACGTCGGCTACCCCGTGGCCCTCGAAGGCGCGCTGAAGCTCAAGGAACTCGCGTACATGCACGCCGAGGGCTTCGCCGCCGGCGAGCTCAAGCACGGACCGATCGCCCTGGTCGAGGAGGACCTGCCGGTCGTCGTCGTGGTGCCCTCGCCGCGCGGCCGGGCCGTCCTCCACGACAAGATCGTCTCCAATATCCAGGAGATCAGGGCCCGGGGCGCGCGCACGATCGTCATCGCGGAGGAGGGCGACGAGGCCGTCGTCCCGTACGCCGACCACCTCATCCGCATCCCCGCCACGCCTACGCTGCTCCAGCCGCTGGTCGCCACCGTGCCCCTCCAGGTCTTCGCCTGCGAACTGGCCACGGCGCGGGGCAACGAGGTCGACCAGCCGCGCAACCTGGCCAAGTCCGTGACGGTGGAGTGAGTGAGGTAGTGGGCAGATGATCATCGGGGTGGGGATCGACGTGGCGGAGATCGACCGCTTCGTCGCGTCGCTGGAACGCACACCGGGGCTCGTCCAGCGCCTCTTCGTCGAGCGCGAGCTGCTCCTGCCGAGCGGCGAGCGCCGCGGCCCGGCCTCCCTCGCGGTGCGGTTCGCCGCCAAGGAGGCGCTGGCCAAGGCCCTCGGCGCGCCCGGGAACCTGCACTGGACGGACGCCGAGGTGTACGTCGAGGACAGCGGCCAGCCGCGGCTACGGGTCCGGGGCACCGTCGCGGCCCGCGCCGCCGAACTGGGCGTACGGCACTGGCACGTGTCCCTCAGTCACGACGCCGGGGTGGCGTCGGCGGTGGTGATCGCGGAGGGCTGAGCCCGCGGCGCGCGGGGGAGGTGGCGCGCCTGGCGCGGAACCGCCAGGGTGGGTGCCATGCGTACCGCTTATCGCGTGGAGACCGTACGGGCCGCCGAGGCCGAGCTGATGGCCCGGTTGCCCGAGGGCGCCCTGATGCAGCGGGCGGCGGCCGGGCTCGCGGCCGCCTGCTGCTCGCTGCTGGGGAAGGGGCGGGTGTACGGGGCGCGGGTCGTGCTGCTCGTCGGCAGCGGCGACAACGGGGGCGACGCGCTGTACGCCGGCGCGCGGCTCGCCCGTAGAGGCGCCGGCGTGACGGCGGTGCCGCTCGGCGCGCGGGCGCACGAGGGCGGGCTCGCGGCGCTGCGGCGGGCGGGGGGCCGGGTGGTCGGTCCGCACGACGACCCCTATGACGCCATCGCCGCCGCCGACCTCGTCCTGGACGGCATCACGGGGATCGGCGGCCGGGGCGGGCTGCGGCCCGACGCCGTGCCCGTCGCCCGGGCGGCGCGCGGCTCCGACGCCGTCGTCGTGGCCGTCGACCTGCCCAGCGGCGTCGACGCCGACACCGGCGAGGTCGCGGGCGAGGCGCTGCGCGCCGACGCGACGATCACCTTCGGCACGTACAAGCCGGGGCTGCTCGTCGACCCGGCGCGCGAGTACGCCGGCGCGCTGCGGCTCGTCGACATCGGCCTGGCCGCCACCCTCCCCTCCGTACCGGACCTGGAGGCCCTCCAGCACGAGGACGTCGCACGCCTCCTGCCGCGCCCCGCCGCCGAGAGCGACAAGTACCGCCGCGGCGTCGTCGGCGTCGTCGCCGGGTCCGCCCGCTACCCGGGCGCCGCCGTCCTCGCCGTCGCGGGCGCGCTGCGGGGCGGCGCGGGTGCCGTCCGGTACGTCGGCCCGGCCGCCGACGCCGTCATCGCCGCCCACCCCGAGACCCTGGTCCACCCGGGGCCGCCGGCGAAGGCGGGCCGCGTCCAGGCGTGGGTCGTCGGACCGGGCCTCGGCGACGGCCCGGGCGTGGCGGAGGTCCTCGCCTCCGACGTCCCGGTCCTCGTCGACGCCGACGGGCTGCGCGACCTCTCGCCCGAGGCCGTGAAGTCCCGCACCGCCCCCACCCTCCTGACGCCGCACGCCGGCGAGGCCGCCGCCCTCCTCGGCACCTCCCGCGAAGAGGTCGAGTCGGGCCGCCTCGCGGCGGTCCGCGGGCTGGCGGCCCGCTTCGGCGCCACGGTCCTCCTGAAGGGCTCCACCACCCTGGTCTGCGGCCCGGGCGGCGCGGGCCCGGTCCGCGTCAACCCCACCGGCACCTCGTGGCTCGCCACGGCCGGCAGCGGCGACGTCCTCTCCGGCCTCGCCGGCTCCCTCCTGGCAGCCGGCCTCCCGGCCACCGACGCGGCCTCCGCGGCGGCCTACCTCCACGGCCTGGCAGCCCGCCGGGCCTCAGCGCACGGCACCCCGATCACGGCGGGGGACGTGGCGGACGCGCTGCGAGGGGCGTGGGGAGACGTCATGGGCGCCTGAGCCCGGCTGCCCCCGACGCGCCGTTGCACCATCGCCGCCCTGCCCCTGCGGGCCAGTCCGGCGCTGCGCGCGGTCTGCGGGTTGGTCCACACCCGGGTGCGGACCGGGCCGGGCGAGATGGTGTTGACGCGGACGCCCTTGGGGGTGAA